>NZ_DBFZUT010000016.1:0-12363 GCF_048519415.1 Faecousia sp.
GGCGCTCAGCGGGTCTTTCGCCCCAACTTATCGGTTTGAAAATCTTGAAATATTGCGCAGCCGTTGGCGGCTTTGCCGCCTTACGGATGCGGCATGCCCCTTGTGGGTACACAAAGTATTCCTGCAATTTCCAAACCTCAATTTGGAACAAAATCCCTCGCTGACCGCTCTTGCAATTTAATCAGAGGTTCCCTAGCGTTAAAACGGTAACGGCCCCCGAATTGTCATTCCGAGGAGCGAAGCGACGTGGGAATCTCGTGCAGGCAGTTACGATTTCGCCGGGGTCTCCCTGTTATTCAACCGGGTACTGCGAGATTGCACCCCAAGGGCACTTCCTCGCGCTGCGCGCTCAGGGCGCCACGTCGGCCTTTGGCCTCCTCGCAATGACAAACTTGGGGGGCTTACGCCATAGAATCCATGCCACTGATATTGCAAGTCCGCAAGGCGCTCCCTGAGCGCCGCTACAGACGCAATTGGTGCTCACCATTTTATCGGCAGCCTGTGCCGACCGACAGCAGTGCGCCGGGAGCGGCATGCCGCTCCCCTACAACGCACTGCCGATCCCCGTCTCTTGCAATTTTACGATCAAAACAGCCGTGCTGCGGTTTCTCCCGCAGCACGGCTGTTTGCAACATCTTATTTCACATCGGCATTGATGCCGTGCTCGTCAAAGGCGCGCAGCAGCAGGTCCATATCGGACGGGATGGAGATCGGCTCGCCGCAGGCCTTGATGGCATTGGCGACGTCCTTCAGGCCGTTGCCGGTCACGACGGACACGACCGTCGCGTCCTTCGGCAGGACGCCCTGCTCGCACAGCTTTTTCACACCGGCCGTGCCGGTCACACCGGCGGGCTCGCCGAACACGCCGCAGGTGCGGCCGAGCAGCTTCTGCGCCGCCATGATCTCGGCATCGGAGACGTTCACGACCAGACCGTTCGACTCGCGGATGGCCATGAGCGCCTTGTCCGCATTGCGCGGCACGCCGACGGCGATGGAGTCGGCCAGCGTGTTCTCCTCCATGGGTTCCCACGGGCGATTTTCCGCAATGGCGCGGTTGATGGGGCAGCAGCCCTCGGCCTGCGCGGAGATGAGGCGCGGCAGACGGTCGATGAGGCCGACGGCATGAAGGTCCTTCAGGCCCTTCCAAAGACCGGCGATCGTGCAGCCGTCGCCGACGGAAATGGCGATGAAGTCCGGCATCTGCCAGTCGAGCTGCTCGGCGATCTCATAGGCGACCGTCTTCTTGCCCTCGGAGAGGTAGGGATTGATGGCTGCATTGCGGTTGTACCAGCCCCAGCGGTCAATGGCCTGCTTCGACAGCTCGAACGTGTCCTCATAGCTGCCCTGCACGGAGATGACGGTCGCGCCGAACGTCATGAGCTGGGCGACCTTGCCCTTCGGCGCGCGGGACGGGACGAAAATAAACGTCTGGAGCCCGGCGGCCGCAGCGTTGCCCGCGAGGGACGAGGCAGCGTTGCCCGTGGACGAGCAGGCGATGACATGCGCGCCTGCCTCCTGCGCCTTGGCGACGGCCATGGCGGAGGCGCGGTCCTTCAGCGAGGCTGTGGGGTTCTGGCCGTCGTCCTTGACCCAGAGCTTCGCAATGCCGAGTTCCTTTGCAAGGCGGTCGGCCTCATACAGCGGCGACCAGCCGACGCGCAGCGGGGGCGCGGGCGTCTCCGGCTCGACGGGCAGCAGCTCACGGTAGCGCCACATGGAGCGCTCCGTGCGGTTCTTCAGCGTCTCGCGGGTCAGGACGGTCCTGATCCGGTCATAGTCATAGATGATGTCGAGGATGCCGCCGCATTCGCAGTTCGTCAGATTCGGAACGGCGGGATATTCCCGGCCGCAGCGCACGCAGCGGCCGCATTTTACATGGTTCATCGCTTCGGTTCCTTTCTCCGGGCTTTCCGGTCGTGTTTTTCCAGAGCTCGTTTCATCCGCGCACGGCGGCGCTCGTCCCGGCGGCGCTGCCGGGGGTACCATTCATAGAACTGCTCGTCGCCGACAAGGGCGTGCAGCCGATCCAGCTCCCGGCGGCGCAGGATCGCAGCCAGCAGGACGGTCAGCAGCACAAAGTAAAGCGCCAGCGCCGGCAGAAAGAGCGCGCCGAGCTTTTTGGCGTTCAGAAAGATCGCCGCGGCGATCAGAACATTGCCGATGGACGCCGCTAGGATCAGCGCGACCTGCACGGCCGGGATGAGCGGCGCGAGCGCATCGCGCAGACAGTTCCGGAATGGTTTCATGGGGCCTCCGTGGGTGAAAAACCGTGCCGGAGCGGGATGACCCACCCCGGCACGGGCTGATTGTCAAAATTCTAAGATTCTAAGGCAGCACTGCATAATTCAGCAAGAGCATTCGTCGAGAGATTTTTTGTCGAGACAAGGTTTGAAAAGTGCAGATGTACTTTGTGTACCCGCAAGGGGCATGCCGCATCCGTAAGGCGGCAAAGCCGCCAACGGCTGCGCAATACCTCAAACTTTTCGAACCGATGGATCGGCGAAAAATATCCGGCGAAGGCCGAAGCTGCAATTGTGCGGGGTTGCCCTAATTACAGAGTCTTGAGGATGCCGACCTCGTCGTTGAAGGCGTCGATGAGCGCATCGAGGTCCTTCGCCTGTGCATGGACGGCGTCCCAGGTGCCCTTCGTGTCGTACCACTGGGCGTTGAGGTCCTCAACGTTCATGCCCTGCTGCTCGACCCAGGTGTAATACTTCAGGTTGTGCACGCGCTTGCGCTCCGTGTAGGTCAGCTCGAGCATGCTGTCGGTCTTCAGGCCGAGCATATGCAGCGCATGGTCCTTCTCGGCCTCGAAGGCGGAGTAGGCGCCGTGCTGGGCATTGAGCTCTTCCACGCGGGACTTGTACATGACGGCGGAGTCCGTCAGAACGGTGACGACGACGTCGTCCTCGGTCAGCTCATAGTACTTGGCCATCTTGATGCAGCACAGCACGTTGGCGATGCCGGAGATGCCCATCCAGGTGAACTTCTCGATCTGCTCGTCCGTCATGCCAAGGGACTTCAGGTACTCCTGACCCTCCTTGCAGTTGAACAGTCGCAGCAGGCGCTGGGAGTCCTCGTCGTCGATGGCAATGGCCATGTCGGTGTTCTTCACGTTATGGACCCAGGGAATGTGCTTGTCGCCGATACCCTCGATGCGGTGGCCGCCGAAGCCGTTGTCCAGAATGGTCGGGCACTGCAGAGCCTCGCCGACGGCGAGCTTCATGCCGGGATAGCGCTCCTTCAGCAGGTCGCCGGAGGACATCGTGCCGGCGGAGCCGGAGGTGAAGCAGGCACCGGCCAGACGCTGGCCGGGCTTTTTCACGGCCTCGAACAGATCGGCCAGGGCGTAGCCCGTGACATTGTAGTGCCACAGCGGGTTGCCCATTTCGGCAAACTGGTTGAAGATCATCATGGACGGATCCTTCTTCAGCTCCCACGTCTTGTCGAAGATCTCCTTGACGTTGGACTCACAGCCCGGCGTGGCGATGATCTGACCGGCGATGGACTTCAGCCAGTCAAAGCGCTCCTTGGACATATCCTGCGGCAGGATGGCGACGGAGTCACAGGCCAGCAGCTTGGAGTTGAAGGCGCCGCCGCGGCAGTAGTTGCCGGTGGACGGCCACACGGCGTGATGATAGGTGGCGTCGAACTGACCGGTCACAAGGCGCGGAGCCAGGCAGCCGAACGAAGCGCCGACCTTATGGCAGCCCGTGGGGAACCACTTGCCGGACATGGCAAGGATGCGGCACGGCACGCCGGACAGGCTGGAGGGGATCTCCACATAATTCGGGGTGTGCTGATACAGACCGCCGAACTCCTTGGCCTCGTTGTGCCAGGAAATGCGGAACAGGTTGACGGGGTCGACGTCCCACAGGCCGGTATGGGTCAGCTTTTCCTTGATTTTCTCCGGGATGAGGTCCGGATTCTGCATCTGCGCGATGGTCGGGATGATGATGTGGTTTTCCTTGGCCTTCTCGATGTTGTGCTTCAGGCCTTCCTTGTTGATGCGAAGATCAATCATTGCTCTTTCCTCCAGTTTTTACGTCAAGATAAGAATATAGCGTGTATTTGGAAATGCCAAAATGTTTCGCGATCTTGTCGCCGGATTTTGTGACGAGCAGCGCGCCGTGCTCATTGAGGAAATGGATGGCGCGCACCTTGTCCTCCTTGCTCATCAGGGCGACCGGCTTGCCGATGAGGCGGTCGGACTGCTCGATGAGATCGTCGAGCAGGTCGTTGACATTGTGCGTGATGCGGGGCGTCTCCTCCCCGGCGGGGTGGGCGGACGTCAGCCCGGCGAGCGCCTGCTCGGCCATGGCCAGCGCGGAAATATCAAAGTTGATGCAGAAAATGGCGCACACGCGCCCGGATTCGTCGCGGATGTAGATAGACGACGATTTCAGCAGCTTGCCGTCCGGCGTGCGGGTGAGATAGCACAGCTGGTCCTCCGGCGCGCGGCCGTCCTTGCCGAGCTGCTCGAGCACGACCTGTGAGGGACCGTCGCCGAGCTTGCGGCCGGAGACATGGCCGTTTTCAATCGCCACGACGGAGTGTGATGTGCTGCGCTCCGAGATCTCGTGCACAACGACCTCGCAGTTGCTTCCAAACTGCGCCGCGAGGCCTCTCGCCATCTGGCGGAGCGTTTCCAGTTCATTCGGTTTCAGCAATCGCAGCGCCCCTTTCTTTTTTGGGGGAAAACTCTGAAGAAATCCTCTGCGGCAGATGCCGGATATTTTCTGCCAATTCATCGGTTTGGAAGGCTTGGAGTACACAAAGTACGCCTGCGCTTTCCAAACCTCGACTCGACAAAAAAACTCTCGCCATCTGCTCTTGCTGATTTCTTCCGAGCTTCCCTGTTGGGAAACTCGGAAGAAATCCCTCACGCATACTGCCCGCTGTCAGGCTTGTCATTGCGAGGCCCCGCAAGGGGCCGTGGCAATCTCGCGGGATCATTCCGGATTTTTGAGGATCCCCGGCGAATGCGAAATATGGTGCCTGAGAGCCCCACGCCGCTTCGCTCCTCGGAATGACGAACTTCCGGTTTTTGCCGGTCAGAGCGTCCCTATTTGGATTTTCCTGACCCTATGATACCATTATAGCCGGGAGAAATCAATTGTTTTTTCCAAAATTTTTTTGTTTTGAAAAAAATTTGTTTGACTTCTGTGCAGGATATGGTAAGATAGGAGCAGAGAACCGCAGACTGCCTGCATATCCGCACTGCGGTACGGAATGAATAGATAATGGAGGGTACCACGATGGATTTTGAAGCAATCAAACGTGCGGCCGAGGGCTATCGTGCCGACATGAGCCGTTTCCTGCGGGACATGATCGCCATCCCCAGTGAAAGCTGCGAAGAAAAGGGCGTCGTCATGCGCATCAAGCAGGAGCTGGAGAAGCTCGGCTATGACAGGGTCGAGATCGATCAGCTTGGCAACGTCATCGGCTGGATGGGCACGGGCGAGAAGATCATCGCCATCGATTCCCACATCGATACCGTCGGCATCGGCAACCGCGCCAACTGGACGAACGACCCCTACGAGGGCTATGAGACGGACGACATCATCTACGGACGCGGCGGCTCCGACCAGGAGGGCGGCATGGCCTCCGCTGCCTACGGCGCGAAGATCATGAAGGATCTTGGTCTCATCCCCGAGGGCTATAAGATCATGGTCGTCGGCTCCGTGCAGGAGGAGGACTGCGACGGCATGTGCTGGCAGTCCATCGTCAATGAATATTTCAACGGACCGGAGGATGCCCGCAGCAAGATCGAGTTCGTCATCTCCACCGAGCCGACGGACGGCGGCATCTATCGCGGCCACCGCGGCCGTATGGAGATCCGCGTCGACATGCACGGTGTCTCCTGCCATGGCTCCGCTCCGGAGCGCGGTGACAACGCCATCCACAAGATGGCCGAGGTCCTGCTGAACGTCCGCGACCTCAACGAGAACGACGCCGCCGATGACAAGGAGATCAAGGGCCTTGTCAAGATGCTCGACCCGAAGTACAACCCCGAGCATTGGGAAGACGCGCGCTTCCTCGGCCGCGGCACCTGCACGACGTCGCAGATCTTCTACACGTCCCCGTCCCGCTGCGCCGTTGCGGACTCCTGCTCCATCTCCATCGACCGCCGTATGACGGCAGGCGAGACCTACAAGTCCTGCCTGAAGGAGATCGAGGACCTGCCCGCCTGCAGAAAGTACGCCAAGGACGTCAAGGTCTCGATGTATATGTATGACCGTCCCGCATGGACCGGCCACGTCTATGAGACGGAGTGCTTCTTCCCGACGTGGATCAACAAGGAATCCGCCGCCCATGTGCAGGCCCTTGTCGACGCGCACCACGCTCTGTGGGGCGATAAGCGCCTCTGGGCCGACGAGACCGCGCGCTCCGAGCGCGAAGGCCGCCCGCTGACCGACAAGTGGACGTTCTCCACGAACGGCGTTTCCATCCAGGGCCGCTACGGCATCCCGTGCGTCGGCTTTGGGCCCGGCGCCGAGTCGCAGGCCCATGCGCCGAACGAGATCACCTGGAAGCAGGATCTCGTCGTCTGCGCCGCGCTCTACGCTGCCGTTCCCGGCCTGTACAAGCCCGAAAACAAGATCACCGAGGCCGAGTTCCGTCAGGAGCTGACCGGCAACGACATCAAGTAATTTTTCTGCTTACCCTAAATATAATAAAAAATAGGAGAACGATCATGAGTAAGACTGTTGAACTGGCAAGACACCTCGAAAAGCTCCATATCAATAACATGTATAAGACCGATTTCTACTGGACGTGGGACAAGACGGACGACGAGATCGACGCCGTCTTCACCGTGGCCGACGCTCTGCGCGACCTGCGCGAGCGCAACAAGTCCACGAAGGTCTTCAATTCCGGCCTCGGCATCTCCCTGTTCCGCGACAACTCCACCCGTACCCGCTTCTCGTTCGCCTCTGCGTGCAACCTGCTGGGTCTGGAGGAGCAGGTCCTCGATGAGAAGAAGTCCCAGATCGCCCACGGCGAGACCGTCCGCGAGACTGCGAACATGGTCTCCTTCATGGCCGACGTCATCGGCATCCGCGACGATATGTACATCCATCAGGGCCACGAGTACCAGAAGACGTTCATGGACGCTCTGGAAGAGGGCTATCGCGACGGCATTCTCGAGCAGCGTCCGACGCTCGTGAACCTGCAGTGCGACGTCGACCATCCGACGCAGTGCATGGCCGACATGCTGCATGTCATTCACTACTTCGGCGGCGTCGAGAACCTGAAGGGCAAGAAGGTCGCCATGACGTGGGCCTATTCCCCGTCCTACGGCAAGCCGCTGTCTGTTCCGCAGGGCGTCATCGGCCTGTTCACCCGCTTCGGCATGGATGTCACGCTGGCCCATCCGGAGGGCTACGACGTCTTCCCCGAGGTCGAGGAGATCGCCCGTAAGAACTGCGAGAAGTACGGCTCCAAGTTCCACAAGACGAACGACATGAAGGAAGCCTTCCGGGACGCCGACATCGTCTATCCGAAGTCCTGGGCTCCGTTCCAGGCTATGGAAAGACGCTCCGAGCTCTATGTCAAGGGCGACCAGAAGGGCATCGACGAGCTGGAGAAGGAGCTGCTGGCGCAGAACGCCGAGCACAAGGACTGGACCTGCAGCGAGGAGATGATGAAGCTCACGAAGGACGGCAAGGCGCTGTATCTGCACTGCCTGCCCGCCGACATCTCCGGCCTGAGCTGCCCGGAGGGCGAGGTCGACAACTCCGTGTTTGACCGCTATCTTGTGCCGCTGTACAAGCAGGCCTCCTTCAAGCCGTATATCATCGCCGCCATGATCTTCCTGGCGCAGGTCAAGGACCCCGTCAAGGCTCTCATGGAGCTCGACGCTGCCGACAACAAGCGCAAGATGTTCTGAGCCGCACAGCAGGAGGATAATTACCATGGGAAAACGCATCGTCATCGCGCTGGGCGGCAATGCGCTGGGCAGCACGCCCTATGAGCAGCTCGCCCTCGTTACGGAAACGGCAAAGCCAATCGTGGATCTCATCGAGCAGGGCAACGAGGTCGTCATTGCGCACGGCAACGGCCCGCAGGTCGGCATGATCAATCTGGGCATGGCCACGGCCGCCGAGGCCGGCGCCATCAAGTCCGATATGCCCTTCCCCGAGTGCGGCGCCATGAGCCAGGGCTACATCGGCTATCACCTGCAGAACGCCATCGGCAACGAGCTTGCCGCGCGCGGCCTGCAGAAGGACGTCGCCACCGTCGTCACGCAGGTGCTGGTGGATGAGAACGATCCCGCCTTCCAGAAGCCCACGAAGCCCGTCGGCGCGTTCTATGACAAGACCACGGCCGAGCGCATCGCCGCCGAAAAGGGCTACACCATGGTCGAGGACGCGGGCCGCGGCTACCGCCAGGTCGTTCCCTCACCGAAGCCCGTGGACGTCATCGAAAAGAACACCGTCCGCGCCCTGATCAACGGCGGCTGCGTCGTGATCACGGTCGGCGGCGGCGGCATCCCCGTTGTGCGCCGGGACGGCAAGCTCTACGGCACGCCCGCCGTCATCGATAAGGACTTTGCTTCCGCCAAGCTCGCAGAGCTCGTGCAGGCCGACGCCCTCGTCATCCTGACGGCGGTGGACCGCGTCTGCATCAACTGGGGCAAGCCGGACCAGAAGAGCCTTGCGGAAATGACCGTTGCGGAAGCGGAGCGCTACTGCGAGGAGGGCCATTTTGCCCCCGGCTCCATGCTGCCGAAGGTCAGGGCTGCCGTTTCGTTCGCCAAGACCGGCGGGCAGGCCATTATCGCCTCGCTCGCGCAGGCCGGAGCCGCCGTCCGCGGCGAGGCCGGTACGGTCGTCCATCTCTGATATCGTCTGTTCCCTTCCCGGGGAGCAAAGGGCCTGCTGCATGAACCCCGCAGCAGGCCCTTCTGCAATATGGGATAACACATATGCAGGGGAGCGGCACGCGGGAAATGAAACTGGAAAGTGGAAAATTTCACAAGGCCGCCGGTCATGCGCTGTAGGGGCCGGGCTGTCCCCTCCCGCCACCGCACCGGCGGGAAGTGCGGGCCAATGTTAAAAAGGCAATGGCCCCCCAAGTTTGTCATTGCGAGGAGGCCGGAGGCCGACGTGGCAATCTCGGGAAGGCACTTGCAGTTCGTACCGGCTGCCGTTAAAATGGCATGCACCGATTGCGTCTGTAGCGGCGCTCAGTGAGCGCCATGGGCAGTTGCAAGTTTCCAGGCACTCACGCCGACCGCACACACCTCCAAGTTTGTCATTGCGAGGCCCCAACGGGGCCGTGGCAATCTCCTGCAGCCGGTTGCGTCTTCGCCGATGCCTTTCCTGTGATCCAGCAAGATACTGCGAGATTGCCACGTCGGCCTCCTCGCAATGACAAATCGGGAGTATTTGCCATTTTAACGGCAGCTTGTTGATTGCGCCGGTGCAGCGCCGGGAGCGGCATGCCGCTCCCCTACAAGGCGGGTGCGGTCGACGATAGTGCCACCAAACCTGCAGCGGCGCTCCCTGAGCGCCGCTGCAGACGTAATCGGTTTGTATGTTTTTTTCGGCAGCCTGTGCGTATCGCCGGTGCAGCACCAGGCCCTGCGGCGAACCGGTTTTTCTTTCTTGCCTTTTTCGGCAAAATACGATATCATTAGCTTAGTAAACATTGCACAGGCGTTTCCAAAATACCGAAACAAGGAGCTGGCAACATGCTGGAACAGTCGATCCTGCAGAATTATCTTGATATCCTGCGCGAGGAGCTCGTCCCGGCGACCGGCTGCACGGAGCCGATCGCCATTGCCTACTGCGCCGCGACCCTTCGGGAGCTGCTGGGCGCATTGCCCGAGCGGGTGGACGCCGCCGTCAGCGGCAACATTCTGAAAAACGTCAAAAGCGTCGTCGTCCCAAACACCGGCGGGCGCAAGGGCATCGGCCCCGCCATTGCCGTCGGCCTCGTTGCGGGCGACGCGGCGCGTGACCTGCAGGTCATCTCCGCCGTGACGGAGAAGCAGCTTGCGGAGCTGGACGCTTACCTGCAGCGGGTGGAGATCGCCGTCTCCTGCAGCCATTCCCCCTGCCAGCTCGACATCGACCTGCGCGGCAGCTGCGGCAGTCACACGGCCCGCGTGCGCATCACGAACCATCACACAAATATCGTCTGCCTCGAGCGCGACGGCGAGGTGCTGCGCGAGCTGCCCGTTGTGGACTCCGCCGAGGAGCACCGCGCGGACAAGAGTCTGCTGAACGTGGCGGACATCCTGCGCTTTGCGGCCGAGGTGCCGCTCGAGGACCTGCTGCCCCTGCTGGAGCCGCAGGTCAGCTGCAACTCCGCCATTGCCGAGGAGGGCCTCCGCGGCGCATGGGGCGCGCAGATCGGGCGCATTTTACTGGAGGATTACGGGGATGATATCAAGCAGCGGGCCAAGGCCTATGCGGCCGCGGGCTCGGACGCCCGCATGAGCGGCTGCGAAATGCCCGTCGTCATCCTCTCCGGCTCCGGCAATCAGGGCATCACGGCCTGCATGCCCGTCGTGGCCTATGCCCGCCACATCGGCGCGACCCGCGAGCAGCTCTACCGCGCGCTGGCCGTTTCCGACCTTGTCACCGTTCACCAGAAGACCGGCATCGGCCGCCTCTCCGCCTACTGCGGGGCCATCTCCGCCGGGGTCGGCGCGGGCGCGGGCATCTGCTACCTGCTCGGCGGCGACTATGACGCCGTGGCGCACACGGTCGTCAACGCCGTGGCCATCCTCTCCGGCACCATCTGCGACGGCGCGAAGCCGTCCTGCGCGGCCAAGATCGCCGCTGCCGTGGATGCGGGCATCATGGGCTACCGCATGTATCTGCACCACCGCGAATTCCGCCACGGCGAGGGCATCGTCGGCAGCAATGTTGACGACACGATCGCCAAGGTCGGTGTGCTGGCGCAGCAGGGCATGCGGCAGACGGACCGCACGATCCTCGATATCATGCAGGATCGCTGCAGCTGAACGCCCGCGTTCCTTCAAAAATCGTTTTCCGGTCCGTCATAATTTGGACATATCGGGCGGATATACTACAAGCACAGCAAGGAGCTGAACACCATGGAGCATAACGAGCGCATCGACTCCGGTGCAGGCGAGCCGGTATTGGCCTGCAAACGAAGAAAGCACCTGCGGCTGGTGGCTCTCGCTGTATGCTGCGCCCTGCTCGGCGGAATCGCCGGAGGCGCGGCAACGGGACTGCTTCTGCAGGGCCGCGAGCGAGCGGCCATGCGGCCGGCCGGTCAGCAGACGGCCGTATCCGGGGGAGAAAGCACGGGCGCGGAGCCTTCCGCGGCGCGTGTGGCCTCGACTGCGGGAGAATTGACCCCGACGCAGCTCTATGAGCGCTATGCGCCCTGCGTCGTCGGTGTGCTGAACCTCAGCGCGGTCACGGACCTCTATGGAAAGGACACCATGCAGGCCAGCACCGGCTCGGGCGTTCTCCTCACGGGCGACGGCGAGATCCTGACGAATTACCACGTCGTCAAGGACTGCACGCAGCTCACCGTCACGCTGTATGACGGCACGGAGCACACGGCAAAGCTCCTCGGCTATGAGGAGGACAGCGACATCGCCCTGCTGAAGATCGACGGCAGCGGCTACCGCCACGCGCGCCTCGGAGATTCCGACCGGCTGCGCATCGGCACGGAGGTTGCTGCCATCGGCAACCCGCTCGGCGACCTGGACTACAGCCTGAACGTCGGCTATATCAGCGCGAAGGACCGCGACGTCGATCTGGACGGCCCATCCATCCGCATGATGCAGCTCGACGCCGCCATCAACCCCGGCAACTCCGGCGGTCCGCTGTTCGACCTGCGCGGCAATGTCGTCGGCGTGACGACGGCGAAATATTCCGGCGAGACCGTCACCGGCGCGACGATCGAGGGCATCGGCTTTGCCATCCCCATCAACGACGTCCGCGAGATCCTCTCGGAGCTGCGGGAATACGGCCGCGTGCCGAACCGCGCCCAGCTCGGCGTGATGGTCGGCACGGTCTATTCGACGAACACGGCCCGCAACGGCCGGGTGCAGGTGCGGGATGTCACAGAGGATTCTGCCGGCGCCCATGCGGGCCTGCGCGAGGGCGATTTTATCACTGCACTTGATGACTACACCGTGCGCACGCTTTCCGACCTCAGCGCGGCGCTGCGGCACTACCGCGGCGGCCAGCACGCGACGCTCACCATCGAGCGCTACGGCAAGACGTTCCGCCTGCCCATCGTGTTTGACAGCAAGGACGATGCGGTGCAGAACGAAGAGCCAACAACATCGGCCAATGCGCTGGAGCCGTCCGAGCAGGACAGTCCCCGGCCCTGATCCGATGTCTTCCATAGATCGCCCTCCCTCTCTTT
>NZ_DBFZUT010000017.1:0-3659 GCF_048519415.1 Faecousia sp.
CCTTACGGATGCGGCATGCCCCTTGCGGGTACACAAAGTATTCCTGCGTTTTCCATACCTCGACTTGCCAAAAAATCTCTCGCCGTCCGCTCTTGCTGATTGAATCAGAGCTTCCTGATACTTTATTATTTAGGGGAGCGGCATGGGACAAGTGTAAAATGGAAAGTGGAAAGTTTCCGGCCGCGCGTTGTAGGGGAGGGGACAGCCGGGCCCGGCACTGCACCGGCGATACAAACAGGGCCTTGTTAAAATGGTGAATGCCCCCAAATTGTCATTGCGAGGAGGCCGAAGGCCGACGTGGCAATCTCCTGCAACCGGTTGCGTTTTCGCCGAGGCATTCCTGTTATTCACCATTGTACTGCGAGATTCCCACGTCGCTTTGCTCCTCGGAATGACAAACTTGGAGCCCTTGCGCCATAAAATTCGTGCTGCAATCATTGCCAGCCTGCAGGGCGCTCAGGGAACGCCGCTACAGACGCAATCGGTGCATACCGTTTTATCGACACCTTGTACGAACTGCAAGTGCTCCGCCGGGAGCGGCATGCCGCTCCCCTACAACGCGCCATGAAGGCCTTACGTCAAACGAAAACATCCGGTTGACGGCGGCGCACCTTATGCTGTATACTGATACGGGCGGTCCGCAGCCCGTCAGACTGCAAGAAAACCCGCCAAGCCAAAAGTTTCGGAGGGAAGAAAAGTGTGAAAGGAAACCGTCAGGGTGTCCTTTCACGTTAAATAACCCGCCGCAGCGGCAGAATTGCAAAATCATGCTGCAAAAATTGATTTTGCAATTCTGAAAGCAGCTTGGCGAAAAAGGCCCGAAGGGACTTTTTTGACAAGCTGACGGGTGGTCCGCCGCCTGCGTGAATGAAAATCCGTCTCCCTGCCTGCAGAGGAGACTCGCAAAAAGGAGAAACACAATGGGAAAGAAACCGAAAATTCTGGTCGTCGGCAGCTTTGTCATGGACCAGATCGTCACGACACGCGTCTTCCCGCGTCAGGGCCAGACGATCCTCGCCGAGCGCTTCAACAAGGCTCCCGGCGGCAAGGGCGCCAATCAGGCCGTGCAGATGGCCCGCCTCGGCGCGCAGGTCACGATGTGCGGCAAGCTCGGTCACGACGCGAACGGCGACGAGATGCGCCGCACCTGCGAAGAGGCCGGGATCGACACGTCCTGCATCCTTTATGATGACAACGCGGCCTCCGGCTGCTCCGTCATCATCCTCGAGGAGCAGCCGAACGGCGGCACCGAGAACCGCATCCTCGTCGTGCCCGGCGCGAACATGACCATCACGCCGGAGGACGTCGCCTTCCTGAAGGACCGCATCGCCGAATTTGACCTCGTCGTGCTCCAGCTCGAGATCCCGATGGAGATCAACACGATCGTTGCAAAATATGCCCACGACAAGGGCGTCCCCGTCATGCTGAACCCGGCCCCCAGCGCCCCGCTGCCCGAGGAGCTGCTTGCCTGCCTGACGTACCTCTCCCCGAATGAGCACGAGGCCCGCGACCTGAGCGGCGTTGCCATCGGCCACGAGGGCAGCCATGTCGACGAGGCCTCCGTCCGCGCCGCCGCCGCGAAGCTCGGCGAAAAGGGCGTGGAAAAGCTGCTCATCACCATCGGCTCGGCCGGTGCGGCCCTCGTGGAGGACGGCCGGTTCGTGCTCAGTCCGTCCGTCCCCGGCGTCAAGGCCATCGATCCGACCGCAGCGGGCGATTCGTTCGTCGGCGCGTTCTGCGTGGCGGTCTGCAGCGGCCTGTCCTCCGAGGACGCCCTGCGCTTTGCCAACCACACGGCGGCCCTGACGGTCTCCCGTCTCGGCGCGATGCCGTCGCTTCCCACGCTGGCCGAGGTCGCCGCGACCATGCCCGGCGGCGTGAGCGGACTGGAGGGCTGAGATATGGAACGTACCTGGAAAGCCGATTATGAAAAATTCGCCCGCACGGCGCGCGAGAACGTCGCCGCCACGCTGGACAACATGGACTATCCCGCGCTCGAGCGCGCGGCGGAGCTGATCCTCGCGGCCAAAGCGGCGGGCAAGCGCCTGCACATCTCCGGCATCGGCAAGCCCGCGCATCTGGCGGGCTATGCGGCCTCGCTGTTCTCCTCTACAGGCACGCCCGCCTATTTCCTGCATGGCACCGAGGCCGTGCACGGCTCCTGCGGCCAGCTCGTGCCGGGCGATGTCGTCATCTTTATCTCCAACAGCGGCGAGACCGCCGAGATGAAGGCGACGGTCAGCGCCGTGAAGAACAACGGCTGCGCCGTCATCGGCGTGAGCGGCAACGCTTCCTCGTGGCTCGCGCAGCAGAGCGAGGTCCATCTGCTGGCCCATGCGGACGCCGAGGGCGGCCCGCTCGACCGCGCGCCCCGCGCCTCCATCCTGGCCGAGACGCTCGTGCTGCAGGCCCTTAGCGTCCTGCTGCAGAGCGAGGCCAAGGTCACGCCGCAGCAGTATGTCAAGTGGCATCCGGGCGGAAGCCTCGGCCATCTGCGCGAGAATGAGCGCTGAGACTTGACAAGCGCGGGACTCCGTGCTATCCTAAAAGCAGGTCAGAGAGCGTGTCAAAAAAGAATTTTTGACACGCTCTCAAACGAGACCCGTTTCACTGGGCTCTCGTTTGAAAGGGGCTGCGGCTCGTGGCAGCGCACGAAGGGCGCGGCGCGCCCTCCGCACGTTTGCGAGCCGAGCGGTATTTTCTCCGACGTACACGCCGCCGGAGAAAATGATTCCTACTTTCTTTGCGCTTGCGAGCGCAAACTCTGCGAGGCTTTTTCGGCAGAATGAAGCAGGTCATAAACGGTCTGCTTTTTTTGAAACGGTGGTTAGAGAATACTAACCTGAAATGGAGGCAATTTCTATGGTACAGATGACATTGAAGATCGACGGTATGCAGTGCGGCATGTGCGAGAGCCACGTCAACGACACGCTGCGCGCGGCCTTCCCGCTGAAGAAGGTCAGCTCGTCGCACAGCAAGGGCGAGACCGTGCTCGTCACGGCCGAGGAGATCCCGGAGGATGCCCTGCGCCGCGCGCTCGAGCCGACTGGCTACAAGCTCGTGTCCGTGCAGAGCGCGCCTTATGTCAAGCGCGGTCTGTTCCACCGCGGCTGACTCGCCTGCCGGTTGCGCGCTCCCGCTCCCGCGGCGCTTTCCTTTTTGCGCGGCGTGTGGTATGCTGTATCCAGAACGCAGCGCTGCACGACTTTGAACGGAGGAAACGAACATGGAGATCGGGAAAAAGATCCGCGAGCTTCGCATTGCCAGAAATCTGACGCAGGAGGCGCTGGCCGCCGAGCTGTCCGTCACGCCGCAGGCCATTTCCAAGTGGGAGTGCGGGGGTTCACTTAGATAAAGATACCACACCATTCCCACGCTGACTTTTGCTCAACCGATACAGCCGGAGGGCTGGATAACAAGAAAAGGCGGTATGCGCCCCGTGGAGGGGTAGCGTACCGCCTTTTCTTGTGGGGGTTTCCAAAGGGGGCAACGCCCCCATTTGGCACACAACTTTGCGAAGCAAAGTGTAGTGTGTTATACGCTCTGTCGGCGTTGCCGTGAAAATGCCGTTGCCGCCGGGGAGGGCAAGGGCATTTGAAGCGGCAGGAAAACAGGGCTGTGCTTGTGTGGCGTGGAGCCGCAAGCGCAGGTCTGTTTTC
>NZ_DBFZUT010000018.1:0-11941 GCF_048519415.1 Faecousia sp.
GGGCTATCCCGCGCTTATTCTTTACTTTTTCAGCGTCCCATTGGCGGAGGCGGTGAGATAGGCATTGATGAACCCGTCAATGTCGCCGTCCATCACGTTTTGAATGTTGCCTGTCTCAAAGCCCGTGCGGGTATCCTTCACCAAGGTGTAGGGCATGAACACATAGGAGCGGATCTGGCTGCCCCACTCGATCTTCATCTGCACGCCCTTGATGTCGGAGATCTTCTCCGCGTGCTGCTGGGCCTTCATTTCCGCCAGCTTGGCACGGAGCATCTTCATACAGTTATCCCGGTTTTGGAACTGGCTGCGCTCGGTCTGGCAGGAAACCACCACCCCGGTGGGGATGTGGATAAGCCGCACAGCTGAGGAGGTTTTATTGATGTGCTGGCCGCCGGCGCCGCTGGAGCGGAACACCTGCATCTCGATCTCCTCGGGGCGGATCTCGATCTCACTGTCGTCCTCGATCTCAGGCATGACCTCCAGGGCTGAGAAGCTGGTCTGCCGCCGGGCATTGGCATCAAAGGGGCTCACCCGCACCAGGCGGTGTACGCCGTTCTCACTCTTGAGGTAACCATAGGCGTTATCCCCCTCAATGAGGATGGATGCGGACTTGATGCCCGCCTCATCGCCGTCCTCATAGTCCAGCAGCTGATAGGTAAAGCCATGCCGCTCGGCCCAGCGGGTGTACATGCGGTAGAGCATCTCCGTCCAATCCTGGGCCTCAGTGCCGCCGGCCCCGGCGTGAAAGGTGAGGATGGCGTTGTTGGCGTCGTATTCCCCGGTGAGCAGGGCCGCCAGGCGCCGGTCGCCGACCTCTTTTTCCAGGGTCTCATAGCCGGAGGCCACCTCGTCCAGTTGGCTGGCGTCGTCCTCCTCCTGGGCCATTTCGCACAGGGTCAGAGTGTCCTCCCAATCAGTGACCAGGTGATCGTACTTCTTGATCTTATTCTCCAGGCGCTTGATCTTTTGGGCGATCCGCTGGCTGCGCTCCACATCGTTCCAAAAGCCCTCCTGCTCTGTCTCGATCTGCAGCTCAGCCAGTTCCTTTCGGGCGGGCTCAATATTCAGTGCCTGCTCCAGCTCCTTCAGCGTGGGCTCCAGGGCCAGCAGCTTTTGTTTATAAGCATCGTATTCAATGACAGCCATGGTCAATTTCTCCTTTGATAATTTTCCTTAGCCTTTCTATTATAGCCGAATCCGCCCCTGCTGTAAAGCATGAATTCACTCCTTTTCTCCGCAAAAGGAGAGCTTGTTCCGTATCATGCGTAAAATGGGGTTGTTTCCGCCCGGAAAGCCGAAAAATACATATAAGCCCAAGCCTTACGAGCAGATGACCTACCCCGGTCAGCGCGTGCAGGTGGATGTGAAGGTCGTGCCGCGCAAGTGCATCGCGGATCCGGAGCTTCGGCTGTTCCAGTAGGGTATGACAAAATGCAGAGCGCTTGCGCCTTGGTGAGTACTACCAGGACCAGGGCTATGTCTTTACCCAGGACACCGGCGGCCCCATGCTCCCGGGCAGCGTAACGGATTGGCTTGCCAAATTCAGTAAGCGCCACGACCTACCCCACATCAACCCCCACGCCTTCCGTCACGCAATGGCCTCCATGCTATATTTCAACGGCGTGGACAGCGTATCCATTTCTAAGCGATTGGGCCACGCACAGGTCAGCACCACCGCAAATATTTATGCCCATGTGATGGAGGCCGCCGTCAAGATTTATGCGCAAAATTGTTTGCAGGCTCCGGCTAAGTGAAGTCAGCCGGCAATAGAGGCGTCGTCCATGACCGCCTCCAAGTGCTTCATGTTCATGTATTTCTTGTTGCCCCACTGGGTGCCCGCCACATGGCGCAGCCTCGCGCAGACCAGCATCAGGGCGGAATTTCCGTCAGGGAACGTCCCCACCACACGGGTGCGTCGGCGGATCTCACGGTTCAGCCGCTCGATCACGTTGTTGGTGCGGATGCGGGTCCAGTGCTCGCTGGGAAAATCGCAGTAGGTCAGGGTCTCCTCAATGCCGTCCTCGACCTTCCTGGCGGCCTCCTTCAGCTTCATGGCGCGCAGCTCGTCGACCACAGCCTTTGCCTTCTCGCGGGATGCCTTTTTGCTCTCCTGGGCGTGGATCGCCTTGAGCATTTTTGCCACAATTTTGACCTTGGATTTGGGCACAACAGAGAAAACGTTGCGATAGAAATGCACCGTGCAGCGCTGGTATTTGGCGTCCGGAAACACCTCGCCCACGGCCTCCAGCATCCCCATGCACTTGTCACCGACGACGAGCTTTACGCCGTCCAAGCCGCGTCCACGAAGCCATTGGAAGAAGCTGACCCAGCTGGCCTTGTCCTCCTTCATGCCCTCGGCAGCGCCCAAAACCTCGCGAAAACCGTCCTCATTCACGGCGATTGCCACCAAAACAGCAACATTTTCGTACTCTCCGCCCCAGTTGCGGCGCAGGTAGATGCCGTCCACGTAGACATACGGATACCGCCCGCCCTGCAAGGGGCGGTTTCGCCAGTCCTCGATGTGAACGTAGGCTTTCTTGTTCAGCTCACTGATGGTGGCGGGCGAAACCTTGCTGCCCCACAGTGCCTCCGTGATGTCCTCCACCCGGCGCACGGAAACGCCCGCCAGGTACATCTCGATGAGGGCCTCCTCCACGCTGCTCTCCCGGCGGCGATACCGCCGGGTGTGGCAGTCTCGAAGGACACGCCCTTGAGCCGGGGCATGTGGAGCGTGACGTCGCCGGAGGTCGTGCTGAGATTGCGGTCATAGTGACCGCTGCGGTAGCCCTGGCGGGCCTCGCTGCGCTCATAGCGAGCGGCTTGGGTCAGTGACTCCGCCTCCTTCTCCAGCAGCTCGTTCAGGGTTTCCTCTACACTTCCTCGAACTAATTCTTTGAGCTGCCCCTTGATAATTTCCTCATTGAATTGTAAAATCTTCTCGGACATAGTTTGCTGTCTCCTTTCAGAATGGTGTGTCGTGACTTCATTCTACCAGAGCCTGCAAGCTATGTCTTCTTTTATGCTCTTTTCAATTTGCGCAACTTATTGTACCTTATCTTTCTCATCATGGCCGCAGCAAATCCGGGCGTACATCGTGCCGATGGACGGAAATGTTCGGGTAAAGTCCTGCTTTTCGCAAAAACCTCTCCTCAGACGGCGGAAAATAAAAAATTACCGTTGTTGATATGGTATCAACAACGGTAACAGATTTGGCAGATCAACAACGACACACTTGCGCTGAAATGGGTGCTGATCAATATCGCCATTTCCGCGGTGATCCTGCTGATCGTGAATATGCTGGAAAAGAAAAATCTTCTGGCTGCCGGACGCGGAAGGAGGGGAGCCGCATGAGCCTTCTGGTCGATATTGAAAAGAAGCTGGGCGCCTTCACCCTGCACGCGCAGTTTGAAACCTCCGGCGGGATCATGGCGCTGCTCGGCGCCTCCGGCAGCGGCAAGAGCGTCACGCTCAAGTGCATCGCCGGGATCATGACACCGGACCGCGGCCGCATCGTGCTGGACGGCAAGACACTCTTTGACAGCGAAGCGCGCGTCAACCTGACCCCGCAGCAGCGGCGGGTCGGGTACCTCTTTCAGCAGTATGCGCTGTTTCCGAACATGACCGTCATGCAGAATATTCTCTGCGGCGTTCGCTCCGGTACGAAGGCCGAACGCCGCTGGAAGGTGCAGGACAGCCTGCGCCGCTTCCGTCTGGAAGGACTGGAGAAAAAGTATCCCGCGCAGTTCTCCGGCGGCCAGCAGCAGCGCGTCGCGCTGGCACGAATTCTGGTTTCCGAACCGCGGATCATTCTGCTCGATGAGCCGTTTTCCGCGCTGGACAGCTTCCTGAAATGGAATCTGGAGCTGGAGCTGTCCGATCTATTGTCGGATTTTCAGAATCCCATTCTCTGGGTCAGCCATGATCTCGGCGAATGCTACCGCAACTGCCAGACCGTCTGCGTCATGGAAAACGGGCGGTCCGGCGCCGTTCTGGACATGAAGGAGCTGGCGCACCATCCCACCATGCAGGGCGCGGCGCGCCTGACCAGCTGCCGGAATTTTCTGCCAGCGCGCGCCTGCGCCGGCGGTATGGAGCTGGAAGGCTGGAACATCGTGCTGCCGCTGGAGGCGCCGGCGCAGCGCGTGACCGTCGCCATAGGCATCGGCCCGCACGAGGCACGGGTGCTTCGGGTCATCTCCGACCTGAATTCCACCGTGTTGCTGATCCGGCCTGCCGGAACTGCCGACGCGCCGCTTCTGCGTGCCGTCGCGCCAAAGGACGCGCAGGTGCAGCCGGGGCGGACGGTTCATTTCTCCTTGCAAACAGACAAATGCCTGTGCTATAATACATAGGGAATATGGGAGCCGCTCCGTCCGGAACGGCTCCCATTCTGCTTGACAGAAGCCGAAAAGGCTTTTTGACAAGCCGGGCCGCAGAAATGCGGCTTTTCCAAAACGTGCCGGTTAGCACACACTAACCGGAGGGGTTATGGATTGGAGGAAAAATCATGTTGTTCTCAGAGAAATTAAAACGCTTTACGGCGGCACACCCCAGCGCGAATCTGACGGTCGGTGGCGCGCAGTTCCGCTATGTGCTCAGCGGCAGGGAAAACGGGAGACCGCTTGTGTTCCTGAATGGCGGCATGAACACGCTGGAGATATGGATGGACTATGTGGACGGCCTTTCCGAGGACTACCGGGTGCTGCTGTTTGACTATCCGCAGCAGCTGCGCACCAATCAGGCGCTGGTTGCCGGGATGCACGCCTTCTTCCGCGTGCTCGGCATCTAAAACCCGATTTTCATCGGCGCCAGCGACGGCGGCATGGTGGCGCAGATCTATGTGCAGAGCTATCCCGGAGAGGTCGGAGGACTGGTGCTGATCTCCACCGGCGGCATGGACGAGGCCACGCTGAAGAGCCTGAAGAAAAAGTACCGTCTTGCGCCGCTCATGCTGTGGTACATGAAGCACTGCAACTACGAGAAGCTGAAGCCGAAGCTCATCCGGGCCAGCATGCGCCATATCCGCAACGAAAGCGCGGAGGAGATCGCCTACGCCCGGGATATGTTCGAAACCATCTTCAAGGATTACAAGCAGGAGAAGGATGTGCATATCTCCAGTCTGCTGGCGGATGTGATGAACCAGACGCCGGTGACGGAGGCGGATTTTGCGGCGCTGGAAGGCAGGATCCTGCTCATCCTGCCCGATCAGGACTTTTTCTCCGGGAAAATGCAGCAGGATCTCGCTCGCCTGATGCATAGTCCGAAAATCACCTATATTTCCGGCGGCCATTTATCCACCGTGCTGAGGGCGGACGCCTTCGTCCGGGCGATCCGGGAGTTTTTAAAGGAACTGGGATGAGGAAGCCCGCGCGGGTTTTGAAAGAGTTTGCAGAAGAACAGGAAAAAGGCGGAAAACTGTCTTGCATTTATTTGCAGAAGCCGGTATAATTGGTTTGATTATTTGATGAAATATATAAAACGCGCTGCCTCCCGGCTTTCGCCGGAGACGGAATGGGGTGAGAAGCCCCGCGAGCGGGTCACTGTGATGCCGGGAAAACCGGATAAGTCAGATACGTCGGGTCGCGCGTCGGTTCCTGCCCATACCGGGAAGTTGCGATTTTATGAAACGGAGCAACTCCGCACGGCTGGGTGTCGTGCGGAGTTTTTTCGTATCGGGAGCCGTCTTACTTGTCAGCGGGGCGCCTGCCCCTTGTTATATAGCATAAAATATGAGGTGAATTATCATGAAAAGAGGAATTGCGCTGTTTCTTACGCTTGTGCTGATTCTCGGCACGCTCCCGGCGACGGCCTTTGCCACGGGCGGCACGCTCGAGGGCAAGGGAACCAAGGACAGCCCCTACCAGATCAGAGATGCCGAAGACCTGATGGCCTTTGGCGCGCAGGTTGACGAGGGGAACACCTCCATCTGCGGCGAGCTTCTGAGCAGCATCGACCTGACGGGGTATGACTGGGCTGCCATCGGCGGCCTTAAGGATAAGCCGTACAGCGGCACTTTTGATGGTCACGGATATACCGTGACGCTGGACATCACCGTCAATGCCGATTGGACGCATAGCTATGTGGGCCTTTTTGATACGCTGGAACAGGCAACCGTCAAAAATGTCCGTGTGGAGGGAAAGGTCACGGCCGAGGAGGACAGCGGAGACTCGGACCTCTGCTATGGCGGCATTGCGGCTGCGATTGGCGGAAGGAACCGGATCGAAAACTGCAGCTCCAATGTGGCGTTTTCCATTGGCGCTGCCTCCATTGGCGTGGGCGGCATTGTGGGCTATGTCTACGATACGGACAACGAGATCATTGCCTGCGCCAACCACGGCGAGATCACCGGCACCTATGAAGAAGGTACAAACGGCTACGGCGGTATTGTTGGCTGGGCAGACCCGGATATCATGCTGGAATATTGCTACAACTCTGCTGCCATTCATGCGTCCGGGGGGGACATCATCGGTTACGCAGGCGGCCTGATCGGCCTTAGCTATGGTACGCCCACAATCGTCGGTTGTTATACTTCTGCCTCCACGGATGATAACGATTACCTGAATCCCCAATGGGCCCAGCGCACCGCCGCGATTACCTCCGACTATGCTGCGGGTGATTTCTTCGGCAGTGCTTCTGAGATCGGCAGCGATCTGGCGCACAACATGACCTACTCCGAGGCAATCGAGGGAGAAAACGGTCTGAATCCCTATGAGTGGGGCGATGGTCAGCAGATCTGCCGCGCGTGGGACTATTCCAACAGCGTCGAGGATGCCGTGGCGTATCTGAACGGGGATGACTCCTACTACACGGTCTCTGACGAAATGGGCGACGGCTGGCCGGTACTGGCATGGGAACTGGAAAAGCCGGCTTCCCAGGATACGCCGCAGGAAAAGGCGCTGGTTTCGGCCCAAAAAGCCTTTGACGAAGCAAGGGCTGCCGCACTGGACGCGCTGGACAACGGCAAGACCATCGACGGCACGAAATATGTCGGCTACAACACCTATACCTACCGCCAGAATCGTGACTATGGCAGCGACTATCAGAACGGCTACTACCACTACAGCGACGAGAACTGGGAGTTTCTGACGGCGTACTATAATACCGCCAAGAAGGAACTGAAAGTCGGCTTTGTCGAGCCGGAGGGCTGGGAGAGCATGGAACCGGAGGCGATCACCGCCGACGGCGAGCGTCAGGCGGCGCTGCTGACCGGAATCGCCGACACCGCGCTAAAGAACATGGCTGGGGTACTTACCATCAGAGCCGAGAAGGAATTTGCGGGCAAAAAGCTTACGGCGCAGCAGGAGATCTACACGACCTACACAAAGCAGCTCTACGCGCTCGACACCGACCGCGGGATGCTCTCGGCCGTCTGGCATGAGCTGCCGGGGACGAGGGAAGCCTCTGAGCAGTTGGAAACGATGGCAAAGACACTGGAGCAGACGCTGGCAGACGGCCTTGCCGCGCTGGAAGCCACTCGCACGCAGGCAGCGCTGGACGCGGCCAAGGCGGAGTGGAATGCCAAGCTCCTTGCCGTGCGCGAGAAGTACACCGTGCCGAAGATCGACTCCGGCGTGGCGGATAAGTGGGACGGCACGACGAAGACCCAGCCCGCGGGCAGCGGCACGAAGGCCGACCCCTACCGGATCGGCACGGGCGCGGAGCTGGCATGGTTTGCCGAAAAGGTCAACGGCGGCGGCGCTTCGGCCTGCGCCGTGCTGACGGCGGACATCGACCTGAACCGTCAGGAGTGGACCTCCATCGGCACGAAGAATAAGCCCTACATGGGCACCTTCGACGGCCAGAACCATATCATCCACGGCATCTGGAGCACCGACGAAAGCAACACCATTCAAGGTCTGTTCGGCTATATCGGCCGGAACTATTCCAACCGCAGCGACTATGGCACGGTGAAAAACGTGAAGGCTGCCGGACGCATCCGCGCCGTGCAGTCTGCCGGCTCCGGCCTCATCGCGGGTTCCAACGCGGGCGAGATCTACAACTGCGAGGTTTCTGCTTTCCTCGGCAGCTGGAAGGGCATTTCCGCCATCGGCGGCATTGCGGGCTGCATGACCGGCGGCTCCATCGAAAACTGCCGCACCTACGGCCTTTTCCTGACGACGGATGACAGCAAATACAGCAGCAATATGGTCAATTCCATCGGCGGCATCGCCGGCGCAGCCGGGGCCAGTGAGCCCAGCGATGGCTGCCTGATCCGCTACTGCGAGAACCATATGCGGCTGCGCGGCTACGAGCTGAGTTATCTTGGCGGCAAAGGCAGCAGTATGGGCGGCATCGTCGGCCTGATCTCCGGCATTGCCAAGGTGCGCGAAAGCGTCAACTACGCGGAGGTACGCGGCGAGCTCAGGGTCGGCGGTATTCTCGGCTATGTCATTCAGGACAGCGATGCGCAGCTTGACTATGTGACCAACTACGGCGATGTGTATGGCGCGTCAGCGTCTAATCCCGATACCCACGGCACCGGCGGCATCGTCGGTTACGCCGACGAGAAGACCACGTTCCGCCTGCAATACGCCTACAACGCGGGCACGATCTACGGCGAGACCAAGCGCAACCAGTATAACGCCGCCTATGAGTATTCCGCGACTGCGCCGATGACCGGTGCGCTTGTCGGCAACTGGCGCGCGGGCGACGTGCAGCACGCCCAGAGCAGCAGTGCGGACAACACCCTCTGGGGCTATGCCGCGGCGACCGGCACGAACGGCACCGACACCATGCGCGTGGGCGAGATCACCCCGACGGTCAATGTCAAGGGCGGTATGTGGGAGAAGCTCACCGCAACGCGTACCCTTCTGGGCAAACTGATCCGCGTCAGCGACCGCGACGAAAACTACAAGATCTACGGAACGCAGACCAAGCTCTACAATGACACCGTCATGCAGTGCGTCCGCAAGGTCGAGCTGTGCACCACCGCCGAGGAGATCGACGCCGCGCTGGAAGAAGCGGAAAAGACCCTCGCCGAGGTTCCCACGGAGCTGGCGGCCGCCAAGGCCGCGCTGCGCGAGGAGATGCACGCCTTCGTGGACGGCAATCTCTACGATGCCGAGAATAAAAAGACGATCGACGGGCTTCTGGCCGAGGCCGACGCCGCGCTGGATGCGGCGAAGAAGCTCTCCGACGTGACGGACGTCCGCCAGACCTATCTGGGCAGCGAGAACATCGACGGCAAGCTCAAGGAGGTCGAGACCTACCCCACCAAGGCGGCGAATGGCCTTTACAACGAATTTATCTACGGAAAGAAGTATTCTCAGGAGGATGCGGCGGCGCTCCTGCGCGCCTACGAGGGCTGGAGGCTGAAGCTGGATGGCGCAAAGACGGTCGAAGAGGTCGAGCGTCTCTATGCCGAAGCGCGCAAGGTGCTGACCGGGCTGGTCAAGGGCTTTGCCGAGGGTGACACCGCGCCGGATCCGGATCAGGCGGCGCAGGATGCGCTGAAGCTCGCGCGGCAGGAGATCCTCGACGAGCTGGCCGCACTGGAAAAGAAGTACGCAGACGCCCTGACCGGGCAGGCGGGCGACCTGACCGCGCTTGCCGAGCGGTGGCAGAAGGCCATTCAGGCGGTGCTGGACGAGAGCAAGTCCGACCTGCACACGGCAGCGACGCCCGCGCTGGATGAGATCACCTCTTATGCCGAGCTGGAAGCGCTGCGGCAGTCCGCCGCGCAGAAGCTGGAGGACGTCTATGAGGCCGCGCAGCGGGAGCTAACGAACCTCCTTGCCTCCGCGCGCAACGCGGACGCATGGGACGGCGAAACGGTTACCCAGCCTGAGCAGAAGGACGGCGTTTATCAGATCGGTACGCCGGCAGAGCTTGCCTGGCTCGCAAAGAGCATCAACGACAACACCGTTTCGGCCTCCGCCAAGGCGGTCCTGACCGCGGACATCGACCTCGGCTACTGCGAGTGGACGCCCATCGGACAGACGAGCGGCCGCGCCTATCGCGGCAGCCTCGACGGACAGGGCCACACCGTTTCCGGCCTGTACATCAGCAAGGCAGGCTCCGGCTATGCCGGCCTGATCGGCCTTGCCTACGGTGGCACGAAGGTTTCCAACCTGACCGTCAGAGGCGAGATCGCGCTCGCGGATGTCGGCAAGGTTTCCGTGGGCGGTGTGGCCGCGGAAGTTTCCGCCGGCGAATTTGAAAACTGCGTTTCCGACGTGAAGATCACCATCACCGGCCTGACCAACAGCAACGCCAATCTTGGCGGCTTTACCGGCGTGGCCAGTGCGACCTCCTTCACCGACTGCCGCTTTGAGGGAAGCATCACCTGCCAGTACACCGGCAGCGGCTACCTTGGCCGTGGCTACAGCAGCTACAGCGGCGGCGCACTCGGCGGCTTTATCGGCCTTGTCAAGTATACAACACTGGAGCGCTGCGTGAACTCCGGCGACGTCACGGTCAACAAGGCCTCCGGCGTCGGCGGCATCGCGGGCCGCATCTATGCCAGCGGTGATGACGAAACCAGACTGCACGAGTGCCTGAACACCGGCCACATCTCCAACGACGTGAACTTTGTCATCGGTACGGGCGAATGGCCTGCCGGCGGCATCGGCGGCATCGTGGGCGTCACGGACGGAATGGGCGGCGGCAGCCTCCTCATCGACACCTGCTATAACACCGGCGTGATCTCCGGCGGCATCATCGCCGGCGGCATCCTCGGCGGCGAGAGCGGCAGCTACGGCAAGACCACCTCCACCGGCAGCAAGAAGCTCGTTGTGAAAAACTGCTACAACGCGGGCGTTCTGGACACCGGCACGAAGGTCGACCACATCGGCACGCTCGCCGGCTTCCCCATTGAGGCAGATACTGCGACAACCTCTATGTCCTCTCCGGGACGGCGCGCGCGGCGCTGGGCTGGAAGAGCAGCCAGGGCGACCGCATCTACGCCGTGGATATGCTGACGGCGGACATCTTCGACGGCCTGATCGAGAGCATTGCCGATCTCAACGGCGGTTATCCCATCTTCCCGTGGCAGCTTCTGCTGGAGAACAACCGCGAAGCGGTGATCGCCTATCTGAACGAATATTACCATACGAATGTAGAATCCCTGATCTCCGACGCGCAGCGCACGGCGCTGGAAGCAATGCTCGGCCAGACGGCGGAGACCATCCGCACGGCGGCGGACACGCAGAGCATCGTGGACGCTTACCATGCGGCGCTGGAGGCCATGAACCCGGAGAAGCTGCTGGACGAGGCGCGCGCTGCCGTGCTCCGGAAGCTGACCGAGGCCTATGAGGCGGCAAAGACGGCCTATCCCGCGATCGAGGCCGGGCTGACCGAACGCTAATGAGAACGGACAGTTCGTGACGAAATATTATGTCTGCGGCGATGATTGGTCGCTGCGTGAAATTGAGCCAAGCGAGGGCTATCTACTTGATGAATCCGTCTACCACATCGGCGCCGAAGCCAAAAACTATACCGTGGAATACAACGCCATCGCAAGCGATGTAGGCGAACAAATCATCAAAGGCAGAATTGCCCTGATTAAGCACACCGATGACGGCGACACCGGCCTTGAAACGCCGGAGGCTGGAGCCGAATTTGAGGTGTTTTTGAAAGCGGCAGGCAGCTACGACGCCGCCAAAGATACCGAGCGTGATTATCTCATCTGCGATGAAAACGGCTTCGCTGAAACAAAGGATTTGCCATATGGTATTTACACCGTCCATCAAGTAAAAGGTTGGGACGGTCGTGAACTTCTGCCCGATTTTGATGTGTATATCGCCAAGAACGGTGAGGTTTACCGCTACCTTGCCAATAATGCTAATTTTGAATCGTATATCAAGATCATTAAAGTGGACGCCGAAACCGGCAAAATTATTCCCTATGTAGGAACAGGCTTTCAGCTTTACCGCCCGGACGGAACATTGATTACGCAGAGTTTCACCTATCCGGAACCTGTTACCATCGACACCTTTTATAC
>NZ_DBFZUT010000019.1:0-3495 GCF_048519415.1 Faecousia sp.
CGCTGGAATACGTCAGGCAGGAGCAGAAGCAGGAAAAGCCCTCTATCCGCGATCAGCTCAGGACTGCCGCAAAACAGCAGCCGGAGAAGAAGTCTCCGGTCAAATCCAAAACGCACGACATGGAGTTGTGAGAAAGGAGAAGCATGAAGAAATACACAGACGTTGACATCGTTGCGGAGCTGCAGAAGCTCGTGGACGGTCATGTGGACAGCTACAAGGAAGACTTCGACATCGACAAGCGCATCATCCGCCGCGCTGCCGAAAGCCAGAATCCCGAAGACAAGACGCTGATGTGGTTCTGCCGCCCACATGGAACGCACTGCCTCAATGAAAATCAGGTCTTCATTCAGGGAACGCGGGATCACAATACCTTCCGTTTCTACGCGGAGCAGACCTACGACGAGTGCGTTGCCCGCGTCATTGTCCCGAAAGCCGTCAAACGCGGCAAGGTGTTCGGAGATATATTTGAGATCAATTACCGGGAACAGGCAGCAAATGTGGCGCAGAACTCGGTTGCGCCGGATCATGACCGGCTGACCTTCGCAGATGGCTTTGTGCTGGACGCACCCTGCCGCAGCAGTTTCGATGCAGCAATGGCTCTGATCGGTGAGCATGGCAGCGTCAAGACCCACCAGACGCTCCCGAAGGACGCGGATGCTCTGGTGGAAGTGCTGTCTAAGCAGAAAAGCCGCCGTGACAGACTGCCGGAGGCAGATAGGACAGAGGTGCTTTCGCCGCTCCCCGTCGCAGAACTCCGCAAATATGAGGCAGTCAAAAAGGCTCATCCGGATGCGCTGGTCTGCTTTGCTCAGAACGGCTATTTTGAGCTGTACGGCAAGGACGCAAAGAAAGCCGCGCCGCTTCTCGGCACAAAACTCCTTGAAAAGAAGGTGCGCGGCAAGCCTTCCATGCCGGTTACTGGTTTCCGTGAAAGCGCATGGGTAGCCGGTTCTCATAAG
The DNA here is from genome assembly GCF_048519415.1 of Faecousia sp. Lineage (NCBI taxonomy): Bacteria > Bacillati > Bacillota > Clostridia > Eubacteriales > Oscillospiraceae > Faecousia > Faecousia sp. Next base: position 960 of record NZ_DBFZUT010000019.1, read on the forward strand.
CTCTGGAAGTCCGGCGTGGATGTCTTTCTCAGCAAGGACGGCGAGACCTTCAAGGAACTCAAAGCCGCAGATTACATTCCTGTCGGCGCGACGCTGAATGTGGATGGCATCAAGTGCAGAATCGACGCGGTTGATTTTACCGCTGATGAAGTCCGGCTGACGAACATCGAGGACAAGAACCGCCCCATCCGCTTTTCTGAAAGCATCCAGTATGTCCGCTCCTATGTGGAGGATGCCGGAACTGCCATCTACGACACCATCCCGAAGAAGCCCGCTGCCCGTGAATCCATCCGCGACAAGCTGAAATCCGCACAGAAAGCCCAGCCGCCCCGCACACCGAAGCCGCAGAAATTGAAAGGAAAGGATATGGAACTCTGATATGAAAAACTTTACCGTGGAAGAAATCAACCTGATGTGCTGCTTCAACACGTCCAGCCGGAAGCGGCTGATCGACGATATGAAGAGCGTCACTCTGAACGACGTGGACGGCGAGATCGCAGAGCTGATGTATAAGACCATCCAGAAGCTCGAATCCATGACCGACGCGGAGTTTGAGGAACTGTATATCATGCCGGACGGCATGGTGGATGACTGAAAGGAGGATGCCTATGCCCGTATTAGACGGTAATTTTGAAGCCTTCGTCACGAACCTTGGCAAGTACAACGAGGGTATGCTGGTCGGTGAGTGGGTGAAGTTCCCGACAACCGAAGAAGCGATGCAGAAGGTCTTTGAGCGCATCGGGATCGGCAAGCAGGATGAGTTCGGTCAGCCCTATGAAGAGTGGTTTATCACCGACTACGAATGCCCGATCTACGGCGTCCAGAAGATGCTTGGCGAGTACGAGAGTCTTGATAAGCTCAACTACCTTGCTGCTTTGATTGACGAGCTTTCCCTGAGCGATCAGGAAAAGCTCGTTGCCGTTATGGAGGCTGGCTGCGATGAGGTCAGCGACATCGACGATCTCATCAACCTGACGTTCAATCTGGACTGCTACGACATCATGCCCGGTATCAACGACGAATCCGACCTCGGCTATTATTACGCCCACGAAGCCGGTATTTACTCCGAAAAGGATCTCGGTCCTCTGGCAAATTACATCGACTATGAACGCTATGGGCGCGATATTGCGATGGATGAGCAGGGACGCTTCACCGATGAAGGCTATGTCCGCGTTGCAAGCGAACGCTGGGACAGACAGTTTGACGGGGAGCTTGATGACATTCCCGATGAATACCGGATCACCGGCTCAGGGGAAGCCGTCGAGCGTGACAGCACCATCGCCGTTCTCGTCGTTGAGCCGGGAAAGGAGCCTTATGTGAAGGAGATTGACTCGGATCTCAAGTCCTTGCAGCATGAGGTCGGCGGCTACATCGAGGCAATTTACCCCTACGAAGACCCTGTTGCCTTAGTCTGCAATGAGGAAGGCAAGCTGGAAGGTTTGCCTCTGAACCGCGCTCTGCGTGATGAGGACGGTGACATCTACGACGTTGTTGCCGGAACATTCATGGTAGTCGGCTTGACGGATGACAGCTTCGGTTCTCTGACCGTAGAGCAGATGCAGAAGTTCTCCGACCACTTCAAAGTGCCGGAACAGTTTGCAAAGCTGGGCGATAAGATTGTGGCGATCCCCATGATCTCGAAGGAGCAGCAGAAGCAGGAAGCTACCGAGCAGAAGGACTTTGAGATGAACGCCGATACCTCCGGGCTGACGGTTGCCGGTCACATCGGGACGTGGCACACCATTGACCAGCACGAGGTCGGCGGTCACAGCTTTTACCTGATGGAGCATGACACCTACGGTGATGAGGCGGCTTGCATCATCGTCGATGAGCGCGGCAAGCTCGTCCTTGATGATGTCTACAACAGCTTTGACGATGACACGCTCCGCCTTCTCGACCTTGAGGTCAAGGAAGTGCCGGAAATGCCCGATCCCGCGCTCTCCGTTCAGGATATGAAGGACTACGGCTACGCATGGGCTGGCGTTCTTCCCGCCGGTCAGGAGGCGGCTGAGAAGGCTTTGGAGAAGGGCTGCGAGGTTTACCGCCTCTATTCCGATAACACCGAGGGCTTGTGCGTAGATGCCAAGGAGATTGCCGATCATGCAGCAAAGGGCGGGATGCTCGGTATCAGCAAGGAAAGCTGGATGGCGGCACTTGAGAAGGAAAACTATCTCAAGGCAGCGGAGATGTCGATGGAGGATGACTACGGCATGATTGACGGAATCATCAACAACGGTCCGAAGGAGGGCAAGACCGCAGAGGTCAAAGCCCCCGAAAGGGGCGAAAAGTCCTCCATCATGGACAGGCTCAAGTCCGCAAAGGCTGAAAAGCAGAAGGAATGCTGCCCTCCCCAAAAGCACAAAGGAGAGATTGAGCTGTGAGCAGAAGTCAGAAATGGCGGCAGGAGTGGTCGTTCTTCATCGGGGACAGCGGACGCCGGAAGTATAACCGCTTCTGCGTCCGCTGCGTCCATAGCTGCAAGCAGAGCTTCCGTGCGGATCTCATCGCCTGTCCGCACTTCTCCCGCAAGGCATCG
>NZ_DBFZUT010000020.1:0-21938 GCF_048519415.1 Faecousia sp.
CCAAGAAAAACAGCCGGGATTATAGCGCGGGGTTCTCCATGTCAACCCGGTAGGGGGATGAAAATCTCCGGGACCTTTTCGATCGGACAACGGCCCGGGGTCACACGCACCAAAATCGCAAAAAAGACATGGGGCTGCTCCGCATCAGGGAAACTTTGTCTATTGTCCTGTTTTAGTGGTTCTGTTCCGTCTTGCCCTGCGGGGTATTTTGTGATAAACTGGAGAAAAATTTGCAAGGAAGTGATCGGATGTCGCTGCGGGAAAAGCTGCTGCGGGTCGCGCCGGAGGAATGGGAAAACGAGTTCGTCCGCATCCGGCCTATGACCACGCGGGACGACCTGATCTACGCGGGAGACGGATGCCGCCTGACGGATGAGCAGAGGGAATTTGTGAACCCCGTGTGGTTTTCGCTCGGCCGGGCCTATCTGGCCCCGGAGGATCACGATCCCTGCCTGATCGAAAACGAGCGCCGGGAGCCGATCGGCTTTCTGTGCTTCACGGCATGGGCCGATGCCTACAGCTGGAGCTATTTTCTCGACGTCCGGCAGCAGGGGAGGGGCTACGGAAAGCGGGCGGCGCAGCTGGCGCTCCGCCTGCTCCGGCTGGCCGATCCGGATATGCCGGTCAAGCTGGCCGTGGAGGCTGCCAACACACGGCCGCAGCGGCTTTACCGCTCGCTGGGCTTCCGGCAGCTGCCGGAGCGGGACGGCGACGATCTCATATTCTGCATGGAGGAGAATCCTGATGGATGATCTGGTCTTTCGCCGGGCGGGGAAGACGGACCTGCCGCACATCCTTGCCATGCAGGCGGATATTTTCCACGGTGAGCAGGGCATCCCCGATGACGACGTCGGGGCTTTCCTGCAAAAGCGACCCATCTGCTGGTGCGCCGGGTCGGGCGGGGTGCTGTGCGCGGCGGCTGCGGCGTGGCAGGAGGGGAGCGAGACCCACTGGGGCCGCTTTGTCGTGCTCCCGGCCTTCCGGGGGCGGCACATTGGGTCGCGGCTGGCGCGGTTCTCGTTTGACGACCTGTTTGCGATGGGCGTTGACAGCATCCACATGGACGCCCGCGAGACGACGGTCCGCATCGTCTGCGGCATGGGCGGGCGGATCGTGGGCGAGCCGGCCGCGTTCTACCGGGGCACCGTGACCCCGGTCGTATTGGAAAGACATGCCTACCGCGCGATTTGAATTCTCGGAGGGAATGACAATGTGGTTCTGGTGGTTTATGCTGGCCTGCGATCTGCTGATCCCGGCGATCATGATCCTTACGGGACGGATGATGTGGAAGCACTGCCCCAAAAAGATCAACGGTCTCCTGGGTTATCGCACGACGCGCTCCATGAAAAATAACGATACATGGCGGTTTGCACATATGCACAGCGGCAGGCTCTGGTGGCGTGTGGGCTGGGTCCTGCTGCTTCTGTCAGCTGCGGTGCATCTCCCGTTTTATCACAGCGATCCCGGAACGATCGGGAAATTCGCCCTCGCGCTGGAGGCGGTCCAGTGCCTCGTCCTGATCGCCTCGATCTTCCCGACGGAGCACGCCCTGAAAAAGACGTTCCGCGATGACGGAACCCGCAGAGAGATCGGGGGGACCCGATGACACAGCGGGAACGCATTGCCCGCTTTGAGCGGCTGGGGCTTGGCCTGTTCGTCCATTTCGGCGTCTTTTCCGTGCCGGAGGGCGGGGAGTGGCATCAGGCCGCGTCGAAGGAGAGCGCGGCCGAATATGCGCGGTATCTGGACCGCTTTTTTCCGAAGAAGGACTGGGCGGAGGACATTGCGGCCTTTTCATCAGGAAATTTTCCAAACAGAAAATCTACAAAAAAGCCGGGCCCGGTTTATGCCGGGTCCGGCGTTTCACGATACAATAACAGAGAGAACCAGGTGACGACATTGCCGCCGTACTGAAATTCGATCCCGTGGCGCTCGGCCAGTGCCGTGACGACGATGCCATGGCTCTCCACGCAGGGAAACATCCGGTCCGGGTGGCGGCAGGGGCCGTCCGGCCAGGCACAGTGTGCACAGATGGCGCACGATTCCGTAGAAAGCCCGTAGACCTCTGTACCCTGCGCGCGCAGGATGGCGGAGACCTGCCGCGTCAGCTCCTCGTGCGGGCCGCGCGTGGCGAGTGCCGCCTCGGTGTCCGCGATGTCCGCGACCTCCGTCAGCGACGTGATGAGCAGGCCCTGCGGATAGGACAGGCAGCGCGCCCGGCACGCCTCCACGGAGCCGACGGCGGGCGGACAGGCCCATGTTTTGTTATAGCGCGGACAGTTCTCGCGGCAGACCGTGCGGATGCGCTCGGAGAATTCCAGCTCCGCCGTTTCGAACCAGACATATTCCGCCAGCGGCAGCTCTGCCAGCTGCGCCTCGACCGCAGCACGGTTCACGCCTTGTCCTCCCGCTTCAGATACAGCAGATCATAGGACACCGGTGTGCAGAACAGGCGGCGAATTTCCGCCGGGTCGCGTGTCTGACCGAGGATCCACATCAGCTTGGCCACGACGGCCTCAGTCGTCATATCATAGGCCTCCAGCAGATGGAGATCGTTCTTCAGGTGGAAGCCGACGTCATAGACGGACAGATTGCTGCCCTCGTTCTGCACCTGCGTCGTCATGACGATGGTCTTTTCGGCCTCCATGGCCTCACGCAGGACGCGCTCGAAGCCGCTGCCCTGATAGGACGGCAGGCCGCCGACGCCGAAGCTCTCGATGATGACGGCGTCGTTATGCTCGAGCAGGTACGACAGCATGCCGCAGTCCGCGCCGGGGATCATTTTCATGAGTGCGACGCGCTCACCGAGCTTGTCATAGAACACGGGCGCGGGAAGGGCGGACGGGCGGATATATTCCATCAGGAAGCCGTTCTGCAGCACGGCCAGCTCCGGATAGTTGATGCTGGAGAAGGCCTGCAGGCTGACGGTGCGCGTTTTGCGTGCGCGGGTGCCGAGAATGACGCGGCCGTTGAACACGATCATCACGCCGCGCAGGTCGGACACGGCGCAGCGGAACGCATCGGCCAGATTCGTCTTGGAATCCGTGTTTTCAAACACGATGGGCTTCTGTGCGCCCGTCAGGATGATGGGCTTGGGGGAATACTGAATGAGATAGGACAGCGCCGCGGCTGTATAGGCCATGGTGTCCGTGCCGTGGGCGATGACGAAGCCGTCATATTCCTCATAGCGGGCGCGGATGGCGCGGGCGATCGTCAGCCAGTGCGCGGGAGTCACATTCGTCGAGTCGATGGAAAACAGCTCTTCGCAGGTCACGCTGCACAGAGATGAGATCTCCGGCACGCAGCGCAGCAGCTCCGCCGAGGTGAGCGCCGGGGCAAGGCCGCTCGGCGTGACCTCCGAGGCAATGGTGCCGCCCGTTCCGAGCATCAGAACCTTTTTCATGATTGCCTCCTGTCCGCAGTACAAGCACATTTTGGGGGAAATATTCTGCAGCTAGTATATCACGGAATATCGCCGGACGCAACCGGCGCGATTGACAAAGTCTCCCTTTCGCGGTAAAATAATCGAAGTTATAAAATGAGGTGAGCCAGATGCTTTCTGTTGTGATCCCTGCCTTTAATGAGCAGGAAATGGTCCCCGCGGCCGCCGGGCAGATCGACGGCATTCTTTCGCGCGCCGGGATCCCGCATGAACTGATCTTTATCGACGACGGCTCGCGCGACGCCACCTGGGCGGAGATCCGCGCCGAGTCCGAGCGCCGCGATACCGTGCGCGGCGTCCATTTTTCGCGCAATTTCCGCAAGGAGGCAGCCATTTTTGCCGGTCTGCAGGCGGCGGACGGCGACTGTGTCGCCGTGATCGACTGCGACCTGCAGCATCCGCCCGAGAAGCTCGTGGAGATGTACCGGCTGTGGGAGCAGGGCGTCGAGGTCGTCGAGGGCGTGAAGACGGACCGCGGTGAGGAGTCGCTGGCTCACCGCGTGGCCGCGAAGACGTTCTACCGCCTTATCAGCGAGGCGACGCACATCGACATGACGCGCGCCTCGGATTTCAAGCTGCTCGACCGCAAGGCCGTGAACGTACTGCTGTCCATGCGGGAAAAACGCGCGTTCTTCCGCGCCCTGTCGTCGTGGATCGGCTTCCGTACGGCGGAGGTGCCCTATGAGGTGCGTGAGCGCGCCGCAGGCGAGTCGAAATGGTCGACATGGCTGCTCATCAAATATGCGCTTTCCAACATCACGGCCTTCACGTCCCTGCCGCTGCACCTCATCACGGGCTGCGGCGCGGCGTCGTTCCTGGCTGCGCTTATCGTCGGCATCGTGTCGATCGTGCGTCTGGCCATGGGCCGTGTCGTCACCGGCCTGACGGGTGCCGTGATCCTGCTGCTGTTCCTCAGCGGCCTGATCATGGTCGGCCTCGGCATCATCGGCTACTATCTCGGCAATATCTATATGGAAATTCAGGACCGGCCGCGCTTCATCGTATCCGAGACCTGCGGCGTGCGGAAAAAAACCTGAAAGCCTGTTGACTTTTTTCGGAATTCTGCTATGATAGTGACACAATGCAATAACCTTATCGAGAGTGGCGGAGGGACTGGCCCGATGAAGCCCGACAACCTGCATTTGCAAGGTGCCAATTCCAGCGATTTTATCGACAGATGAGGACAAAAACCTTGTGCCCTGTCGACAGCAGGGCGCTTTTTTGTATCGAGAAGGTTAGAAGCATGCAAAAATTTCAGGGAAGAAGGAACCTCCAGATGCAAAAAAGAATCTTTACCTCCGAATCCGTGACCGAGGGGCATCCTGACAAGGTCTGCGATCAGATCTCCGACGGCGTGCTCGACGCTATTCTGGCGCAGGACCCCAAGGCGCGTGTCGCCTGTGAATGCTGCGCCACGACCGGCATGGTCATGGTCATGGGCGAAATTTCCACGGAATGCTATGTGGACATCCCCCATGTGGCCCGCGACACCATCTGCCGCATCGGCTATGATAAGCCGGAGTCCGGCTTCAACGGCCATACCTGCGCGGTGCTCACCGCCATCGACGAGCAGTCCGGCGATATCGCCATGGGCGTGAACAGCTCCTTTGACGATGCCGATACCCTCGGCGCGGGCGATCAGGGCATGATGTTCGGCTTCGCCTGCAGCGAAACGCCCGAGCTGATGCCCGCCCCCATCACCTATGCCCAGCAGCTTGCCATGAAGCTGTCTGCCGTGCGCAAGTCCGGCGAGCTCGACTGGCTGCGCCCGGACGGCAAGAGTCAGGTCTCTGTGCAGTACGGCGAGGACGGCAGCGTGGAGCGCATCGATACCGTCGTCGTTTCCACCCAGCATGCCGACAGCGTCTCGATCAAAGACCTGCGTGAGGCCGTCATCGAGCGTGTCATCCGCCCGACCCTCCCTGCGCGGCTCATCGATGGGGATACGAAGTTTTATGTCAACCCGACCGGCCGCTTTGTTGTGGGCGGCCCGGCGGCGGACAGCGGTCTGACCGGCCGCAAGATCATCGTGGATACCTACGGCGGCTACGCGGCCCACGGCGGCGGCGCCTTCTCCGGCAAGGATCCGACGAAGGTCGACCGCAGCGCGGCCTATATGGCCCGTTACGTCGCCAAGAACCTTGTGGCGGCAGGTCTTGCCGCCAAGTGCCAGATCGAGCTGGCCTATGCCATCGGCGTTGCCCATCCCGTCTCCGTCCTTGTCGACACCTTCGGAACGGGCCGCCTGTCCGACGCCCGCCTGAGTGAGCTGGTCAGCGAGTGCTTTGACCTGCGCCCGGCGGCGATCATCCGCAGTCTGGACCTTCGGCGTCCGATCTACCAGCAGGTCGCAGCCTATGGCCACTTCGGCCGCGCGGACCTCGACCTGCCGTGGGAGAAGACCGACGCCGTGGAGCGCATCCTTGCCCGAGCATGACCCCGAGCATCGAAAGATCCCTCCCTGCAAAATTTTAATTGACCAGAGGTGTGATTATGAAGCTCTCCCGGAAAATCTGCGACTGTGCCCAATCTCCCATCCGTAAATTCTACCCCTACGCGGTCGCTGCGCAGCAGCGAGGCATCCGCATCCACCAGCTGAATATCGGCCAGCCCGATATCCAGACGCCTCCCGCCTTTTTTGAAGCCATTGAGGCCGGCAGGCGTGACGTGCTTGCCTATGCAGAATCCCCCGGCATCCCCGCCCTGCTCGAGGCCATCCGCGCCTATTATGCGCGCATCGGCGCCTCGTTTGAAACGCAGGACATCCTCGTGACCACCGGCGGCAGCGAGGCGCTGCTCATGGCCATGCTGTGCATTCTGGACGAGGGCGACGAAGTGCTCATCCCGGAGCCCTATTACCCGAACTACTTCACGTTTATCCGCATGGCGGGCGGACGGGTGCATCCCATCCCGACCTCGCCGGAGGACGGCTACCGTTACGCCGAGCGCGCCCGCATCGAGCCGCACATCACGGAAAAGACGCGCGCCATCCTCCTTGCAAACCCCGGCAATCCCACCGGCACGGTGCTCACCCCGGCGGAGCTGCGCCTCATGGCGGATATCGCCCGCGAGCATGGCCTGTATCTCATCTGCGACGAGGTCTACCGCGAGTTTATCTATGACGGCGCAGAGCCTGCCACGGCGGGCAGATTCCGCGATATCGACGAGAATCTCATTCTCATCGATTCCGTTTCGAAGCGCTTCAGCGCCTGCGGCGCGCGCATCGGTGCGCTTATCTCCCGCAACCGCGACATCATGCAGGGCGCGCTGAAGCTGGCGCAGGCCCGCCTGTCCGTCGCCACGCTCGATCAGCTCGGCGCGGCTGCGCTCTATGGCGTGGATCCCAGCTATTTCGACGCCACGCGCAACGAATACCGCCGCCGCCGCGACACCTGCTACCGCAAGCTGCTGGAGATCCCCGGCATCGTCACGACGGAGCCGCAGGGTGCGTTCTACACCATGGCGAAGCTGCCGGTGGACAGCACTGAGCGCTTCCAGCTCTATCTGCTGCAGGAGTTCGAGGACAACGGCGAGACCGTTATGTTCGCCCCCGGCAGCGGCTTCTATGCCACGCCCGGTGCGGGTACGAGCGAGATCCGCATCGCCTATGTGCGCTGCGTCGAGGAGCTTGAGCGCTCCCTGACGCTCCTGCGCCTCGCCATTGAACGGTATAACCAAAAGTAAAAAGCTGGCGGCCCGGGAGGATCCTCCCGGGCCGCCGCGTATGATTGGGGGTATTGATCGTACACGCCATTGTAGGGGAGCGGCATGCCGCTCCCGGTGCTGCACAAACGATTCGCACAGGCTATCGTTAAGATGGCAGCCGCCCCCGACGGGGCCTGTAGCGGCGCTCAGCGAGCGCCCGGTAGGAAGTAATTCAACCGTAGGAGGGCGCTGGTGCACCACGGCACCACCCTGACGTGGCAATCTCGGGAAGGCAGTTACGATTTCGCCGATCGCTTTCCCACGATTCAGCCGGGTACTGCGAGATTGCACCCCAAGGGCACTTCCTCGCGCTTCGCGCTCAGGGCGCCACGTCGGCCTTTGGCCTCCTCGCAATGACAAACTTGGAGGCATTGCGCCAATGAATTTGTGCCAGCAAATATTGCCAGCCTGCAAGGCGCTCCCTGAGCGCCGCTGCATTTTTCTCTCGCGCGGCGGCCTTGCACAACGAGCGCCGCAACAGACGCAATTGGCGCGTACCATTTCCCCGTCAGCCTGCGCCGTCTGCCAGCGCGGCGGCATAGAACGCGTCGATCTGTGCGAACACGGCCTCGCTGCAGCGCCCCTGCGCATCGTGCAGCAGGGAGGTGTGTGTTTCACCGGGCAGGAGGACGGTCCGGATGTTCGGCGCGTTCTCTTTTTGACAGGCTGCCAGCAGGCTCGGTCCGTCTGCCGGGATAGTGTCGTCGTCCGCCCCGTGCAGCACGAGCACCGGCGTGCCGGAAGCCGCCGCGGCCTCTGCGCCGGAGACGTTTGCCGCCGTGCCGAAGCGCAGCTGCTGATCGAGCCACAGGAACGGCACGCCCAGCTCCGCGACCGGTCCGCACCAGCGCCGCGCCGTCTGCCGCATCAGGCCGAGCGGCGTATCAAATCCTGCCGCGCAGACGGAGGCCGTCACGTCGTGGCTGCCGCCCAGCACAGCCGCGGCGGCATAGCCGCCCCAGCTGTGGCCGAAGAGCAAAATGGGCAAGCCCTCCTGTTCTGCGCGGGTCAGGGCGGCATCCAGATCAAGGGCGGACTGCGCAAGACCGCGCGTGCCGCTGCCGCCGGAGGCTCCGGTGCCGGTCGCATCGTAGGACAGGACACTGTAGCCGTTGTCCACAAAGTGCATCGTCTCCGGCAGGTATGTCTCCGCGTCCGCGCCAAGCCCGTGGGCGATGACGACAAGGGCCGCCGCATCCTCCGCCGGATAGAGCCAGCCCGTGAGCTGGGCGGAGCCGGAGGAGAACGTGACCGTCTGCCGCGGATAGTCTGCCGCGACGTCCGCATAGCGCACGGTCAGCCCGTCCGGCTCGTCTGCGCGCCCGAACAGGGCGGCGTTCATGACCTGCACGGCAGCAACGGAGCAGATGAGATAAACTGCCAGCGCAAGGAGCAGAATGCGCCGCAGCACGCGGGATCTTCTGGACATAGCGCCCTACCTTTCGAAAAACGGCCGGCCCTGAAAAGGGCCGGCCACTTCATTTTGCTTACTGCTTCGGCTCGCGGACGGTCTCGACCAGTCCGGCCGCAAGGCCTGCAAGGCCCTGCAGCTCCGAGGGGATGATGATCTTCGTGGCCTTGCCGTCGGCGACCTTCTGCATGGCCTCGAGCGCCTTGAGCTTGATGACCTGATCGTTCGGGCAGGCGTCGTTCAGCATCTGCATGGCCTCCGCCGTTGCCTTCTGCACGGCGAGAATGGCCTCGGCCTGGCCCTGCGCACGCAGGATGGCGGACTGCTTTTCGGCGTCGGCGCGGAGGATGGCGGATTCCTTTTCACCCTCGGCGACGAGGATCTGCGAGCGCTTCGTGCCCTCTGCCTGCAGGATGGCCTGACGGCGGTCGCGCTCGGCCTTCATCTGCTTTTCCATGGAGTTCTGGATGTCCTGCGGCGGCAGGATGTTCTTCAGTTCCACGCGGGTGACCTTGATGCCCCAGGGGTCGGTCGCCTCGTCGAGGATGGCGCGCATCTTCGTGTTGATGACGTCGCGGCTCGTGAGCGTCTGGTCCAGCTCAAGATCGCCGATGATGTTGCGCAGTGTCGTGGCCGTCAGCGTTTCCATGGCGACCATCGGCTGCTCGACGCCGTAGGTATAGAGCTTCGGATCCGTGATCTGGAAGTAGACGACGGTATCGATCTGCATGGTGACGTTATCCTTCGTGATAACGGGCTGCGGGGGGTAGTCCAGCACCTGCTCCTTCAGGCTGACGCGGCGGGCGATGCGCTCGACGAACGGCAGCTTGAAGTGGATGCCGACCTCCCACACCTGCGAGAACGCACCGAGGCGCTCGATGACGTAGGCGCGGGACTGCTGCACGATGCAGATGTTTTTGATAAGGATGATGAGGATCAGCAGGGCAACGGCGCCGATGATGAGATAGGGAACGATCTTTTCCATAATGCTCTCTCCTTTGCTTATTTGTGGGACACGGGGATGGGGGTGACGATCAGCTTGACGCCCTCGATGGCGTCGATCCGCACGACGGTCCCGGCTGCGACGGGGCTGCCGTCGGCGCTGCGGGCCGACCATTCCACGCCGGACAGGCGGACCGCGCCGGTCTCATGCAGATTGTCGATGGCCTCCGTGACGATGGCCTCGCGGCCGATGTTCCCGGCGGCGTTCGTGCGGACGGTGCGCGGCCGCAGGTACTTTTTCACGAGCGGGCGCAGCGCAGTCAGCAGCACGACAGACACGGCAAAGAACAGCGTGATCTGCAGCCAGAGCTCGGCATGCAGCAGGGCGGCTGCCAGAGCGGCCAGTGCGCCGCCGATGAACCAAACGGTCGTCAGGGCCGTTGTGGCGCCCTCGATCACGGCAAAGACCACGATGAGCGCAAGCCACAGGAACTCCATGCGCATGGCATATTCCTCCTTTCGCTGCTTTCAGTATGACATATGCGAAGACGCTTGTCAAGATAGTGTGAGCAGGAAATTTTCAGCATTGCTCCAGGATATCTGGCAGCTCTTCCAGACGGTGTATTTCAAAATCCGGCACGATGTCCGGGCGCGGAGGACGGCCGGTACGGTTGAACCAGCAGGTGCGCAGCCCCGCATTTTTGCCGCCGAGGATGTCGCTTGTCAGGCTGTCGCCGACGATCATGGCCATCGCGGGGTCAAAGTCCGGGATGCGCGCGAAGCAGTAGTCAAAATAACCCTTTTCCGGCTTGTGGAAGCCCGTGTCCTCGGAAATGAAAATTTCCTGAAAATAGTGGGAGATCCCGGCGCTCTCCAGCCGGCTGTACTGCGTGTCCGCCACGCCGTTCGAGGCCAGATACAGCCGGTAGCGCGGGGCAAGCCGACTGAGCAGCGCCTCTGCGCCGGGCACGAACCAGTGGCCGATGCCGAGATAGCGGCGGTAGCGGTTTTCGGCATCCTCAGGGTCGTGGGCGCAGCCAAGGGCCTGAAACAGCAGGGAAAAACGCTCAATGAGCACCTGCTCGCGTGGAATTTCACCGCGCTCAAAGCGCTCCCACTGCTGCTGGTTGATGCGGCTGTAGAGCGCGAGCGTCTCCTCCGTGGGGGCGATGCCGAGCTCCCGCAGCGTGCGGAGGATGCCGTGGCGCTCCGCTTCGCCGAAGTCGAGCAGAGTATCGTCGAGGTCCAGAAACAGATCGCGGATCATGGCAGCTGCACCGGTCCTTTCTCCTGCGCATAGGCCGCAGCGGACATGCGCAGGCGGCGGAATACGATCAGGCAGCCGGCCCAGCTGAGCATCATGACCGGCACGCCGATGTAGGCCGCAAGCTTCACCCAGATGTTCGCCAGCGGCAGGCCGAACAGGAGCAGCGCGAGCGAGCCGACCAGCAGCACCGCGCCGGTCAGCCAGCCGATGCCGCTCACACGGCGCAGAAGGCGCATCTTCGGAGAGGGCTGCGGCGCTTTTCCGCTGCGCAGCAGCGCGCCTGCGCGGGCATGGAGCACCAGCAGGTTGACAAGCTCCAGCAGCAGGCAGAGATACATGGCCTCGCGGCCGATGAGCGTGCTGACGCCGAAGCCGATGAGCACGCTCATGATCAGAAACATGCCCGCGCCTCCGGCGGCCAGACAGCCGGTCAGCAGCACGGGGATATCGTGTTGATCCCGCATGAAAGATTCCTCCTAGTCGTTGCGGACATAGCGCGCCGTTCCGGAGTCGTCCGTCAGCGTCAGCTCCCGGCCGTCAACGGTCCAGATAAATTCGGCCTGATAGGGCGAGGTGCCCTCCTGAATGTCCGTGAAAAGTGTCTGCCCGTCTGCGTGCCACACGCCGCGGATGGTCCCGGTGTCCTTGCCGCGGAACGTGCACTGCACGCTGATCGTGCCGTCCTGCGCCAGCGTCATGGTCTCGATGAGATCGCCGTTTCCGGCGCTGACCCAGCTGCCGACCAGCTCCTGCGGCAGGGCGTCCGCCTGCTCCGGCGCGGCGCAGGCGCACAGGAGCAGCAGGCACAGCAGCACTGCGGCGGCCCGCCTCACTGCGCGGCCTCCGCGCCGAAAAAGCGCATGCGGAAGCTCTCCTCGCCGCTTTCCAGCACGCCGCGGACATACTGCGCGTCCGCGTCGGCGGCATGCTCGAGCGTGAGCAGGGCCCCGCGGAAGCATTCGCGGTCATACACGACCTCCAGCCCGCGGAACAGGCCGGGCGCAGCCTCCTGCGCGCGGCGCACATAGGCTACGTTGTTCATGTGGCCGTTGTCGTCGATCTCCGCATCCGTCACGCGGACGGCCCCGGCGGCCGTCATCGTCTCCGGCAGCGTCAGGCGGCGCAGGCGCGTTTTCCGCTCCGGTGCATGCACGGGCAGCTCCCACAGAGCGGGGATCTGCCGCAGGTCGATCATGTGCCGCGCCTCGGCATTCACGAGCACCCAGCAGTGCACGGCCGAGCCGATGACCTCGCCGTCTGCGCAGAAATCATAGTCGCGCACGCTCATCACGGGCGTCGGGCTGCGCAGCCAGGTGCGCACGGTCAGCGCCTCGTCCGCAGCGGGCAGACGTGTCAGCTCCAACCGGCTGCGCACGAGCATCCACAGGCAGCCGAAGTCCGCGACCATGCGGTCGTGGCCGATGTTCAGCGCGTCTGCGTGGTCCGTGGCGGCGCGCTCGAGCGCGCCCATCAGCTCTGCGGGTGTCCAGATCCCGTCGTGTACGGGGCGGCAGCTTACTTCCAGAATCTCCTGCATTTCGTTCCTCCGGCTCTTCTCAGGTATGCCTTATTGTAACACGTCTCTGCGGCTGCGTCAACCTCGGGAAAAGGCGGCCCCCGCCCGAAAGCAGGAGCCGCCCCGGACTGTCGAAAAAAGCCTCGCAGAGTTTGCGCCCGCAGGCGCAAAGAGAATGGAAATCATTTTCTCCGGCGGCGTGTACGTCGGAGAAAATACCGCTCGGCTCGCAAACGTGCGAAAGGTGCGCCGCAGGCGTGCCCTTCGTGCGCTGCCGCGAGCCGCAGCCCTTTCAAACGAGAGCCCAGTGAAACGGGTCTCGTTTGAGAGCTTGTCAAAAATCCTTTTTTGACAAGCGCAGGCGGCCCCTGCCCGCAGGCAGGAGCCGCCCGAAAGTCAGAAGCGGAAATAGATGAACGGATTATACGACGAGCTGAGAATGAACACGATGCACACGATCAGCAGAAGGCCCGAGGCAAGGTTCGCCAGCAGGATGCCCTTCGCGCTCTTCGGCTCCCGGCGCAGCAGCGGCAGGCAGCACACGATGCCGAGCGGCAGGTAGACGACGGCCTTCAGAAGGGAGACGTTCGTGGCGGCGGCAGCCACCCAGTCCGTCGCCTGCGGGACGAACATGAGCTTCAGCGCATGGCACAGCGACGGGAAATCGGTCAGGTCGAACAGCACCCAGCCGATCAGCACGAAGAACGCCGTATAGAGCCAGCGCACGGCCTTCGGCAGCCGCTCCAGCAGCCGCCCCAGAAACAGCTTTTCCGCCAGCAGCAGAAGCCCGTAATACAGGCCCCAGAACAGGAAGTTCCACTGTGCGCCGTGCCAGAAGCCGGTCAGCGCCCAGACGACCAGAATATTCCGGATCCAGCGGGATTTTTTGACCCGATTGCCGCCGAGCGGGATGTAGACATAGTCGCGGAACCAGGTCGACAGGGAGATGTGCCACCGCCGCCAGAAATCCGTGATGGAAAGGGCGGTATAGGGGTGGTCAAAGTTCTCCAAAAAATGGAAGCCGAACATCCGCCCCAGACCGATGGCCATGTCGCTGTAGCCGGAAAAATCGAAATAGATCTGCAGCGCATAGGCTACGGCGGCAAGCCAGTAGAGCGTGGTGCCGTAAACGGCGCTGTCTCCGGCGTAGATCGTCTCGGCGATGCGGGCGATGTTGTTTGCCAGAATGACCTTTTTTGCAAGGCCGAGGATAAAGCGGCGCAGACCGGCCGCCACGTCGTCGATCGATTCATGGCGTTCCTGAATTTCCTGCTCGACCGTCTCATAGCGGACGATCGGCCCGGCGATCAGCTGCGGGAAGAAGCTGACGTAGAGGAGCAGGTAAAAATAGTTGCGCTGGACGCGAATTTCGCCGCGGTACAGATCGATCACATACGAGAGGATCTGGAAGGTATAGAAGCTGATGCCGATGGGGAGCGTCAGCTTCGGCAGCGCGCTCCAGCCGAACAGGGCGGAAAGATTCTCCGAAAAGAAATTCAGATATTTGAAGACGAAGAGATTCCCGACGAGCAGAACGACCGTGACGATCAGAATGAGCTTCCGGTGTGCGGTGCAGCGCTCCATCAGCAGGCCGCCGCAGTAGGCCGCGAGCGTGGCGGCGAGCATCAGCAGCAGGAAGCGCGGCTCGCCCCAGGAATAGAACAGGAGCGAGGCGAGCAGCAGGACGACATTGCGGTAGACGCGGTTTTTGCTCAGGTAGTAGGCGGCGGCGACCAGCGGGAAAAAGGCGTAGACAAAGGTGATACTGCTAAAAACCATGGCTCAGTTCTCCAGTGCAAAGTCGGGCGAGATATAATAGTCGACGTTTCCGATCAGCAGGACCTTCGTGATGCTGTTCCTGCGCAGATAGTCGCTCAGGGAGAAGTCGCTTCCCAGATAATTGCGGTAGTAGCGCAGGTCGACGGAATATGTCCTGCCGAAGTGGGAAGCCAGCAGTTTCAGAATGGCGTTGTCATAGGATTCACCGATGACAAGCACGTTCTCCCGGTCGGTCCGGCCGGTGTCAAAGATGATCTCGCCGTCGTCCCCGCCGTAGAAGGCGCCGTAGCTGAGCGCAAGCTCGCCCGGAACGGCATCCTGCCTGCCGTAGTCATCGGCAGGCTCGCCGTTGCGTGTGACCGTCATCTCCGGATAGGCAAAGCGGTAGACGGTGAAGGGCTCCGAGAAGATGTCAAGCCCCGTTCCGGCCGCCTTGGAGCCGGAAAACTCGCCGAGCGTCTCGGTCGCGGTCGGCTCCAGCGGCGCATCCGTGCAGCCGAGGAAGGAGAGCAGCTCCCGATAGGCGCGGTAGGAGCCGAGGTAATTCCAGTGGTGATCCGTCCGGTAAAAATATTCGGAGAATGCGGCAAAATCGGGAATTTCGTATTCCAGCATCCGGTCCTCCGGCAGGTCCAGCATGGAAAACAGCAGATCGTCGGCATAGACCCGCTCGCCGGTCTCGAAGTTGATATCCGTGTCCTTTTCGATGTAGCAGACGTAAAATTCCGTGTCGGGATGGGCGGCGAATATGGCGTTATAATTTGCGGCGCGCTCCTCCAGCGTGGGACGGAGCTTCTCCAGATCGCGCGTTTGATACGTCAGGTAATCCGAGAACAGCTGCACATCGCCGACCCGATAGTAGCGGCCGTTTTCCAGCACGGGCTTCAGCAGTGCCTTGGTCAGCTTGGACGACAGATCGTTATACCGCGCCTTGAACCGTTCCGCAAAGGGAGTCTGATCCCCCAGCGCGGCCTCCAGCTGATCCTGAAACGTGCCGTCGGCGTAGCTTCCCGGCGTCGGCAGGGCCGCGCGGTTTGCATAGCGGTTTTCATAATAGTTGATCTCCTTTGGGAAGAAGACCGTCCGCGCCAGACCGAGCAGCAGCCCGCAGAGGATCAGCCCCACAAAGGCAAAATTGATCACTTTCTTCAAAATATCGTTTCCCTCCCTGCATGGGACATCGCCTGTCGTGATTTTGCAAAATCATCAGCTTGTCAAAAGCCCTTTCGGACTGTTTCCCCTCCGAAACTTTCGGCTGGGCAGGTTTTTGACAGTCTGAATCATATCATAAAGGGAAAGTGTTTGCAAGGGAGAATCCGGGCTGCACGGCGGAACCGGCAGAAAGCGCTTGCCTTTTGGGGGAAAACGCGGTATAATGGTGCAATCACGCTGCACGGGAGGGAAACGCTTGAAGCTGAAAAAGATGATCGATAAAACGCTGGCGCTTTATCTGCTGGTCGGCGTTCTGAACTTCATCGTCTGCACGGGGATCATGTTTCTCCTTTATAATGTGGCCGACGTCAGCAAGCACTTTGCGCCGATCGTGAACTACGGCCTCGGCAGCATCATCTGGTATCTTTCCTGCAACTATCTGCTCTTCCCCGGCCACAAGACCACCTCGAAGCAGCTGCTGTGCTTTGTGCTGGACATTGTTGTGTGCTATCTGCTGTCGTATTATCTCATCGGGCCGTATGTCTCGCGCCTGCTGCTGCGCTCGCACTCCGTGACGCGCTTCTTCTCGTTCGGCGGCACGGAGAACATCCGCGGCAACTGCGAAATGTCCGTTGGTTCGCTCAGCTATGCGCTGCTGAACTATTTTGGCCAGCGCTACTTCGTCTTCAGCGATCGCTTCGCCGCCCGTAAGGACAGAAATACCGAAGAATAAAGCAATTCCCCGGGGCAGGATGAACCGCTCCGGGGAATTTCATATATCGCGGCATGTGTAAGGAAACAGCATACCGTTCCCGGCGCAATGCTGCCGATAAAGCGGACCGGAAGGCATTGTGCCACAGAATGCGTGCCTGTTTTTGCTCAGCCCTCCATGCACCGCAGCACGGTCTCCTCCGGGACGATGGCGGAGATGCCGCCGGGGTACTGCGTGGACAGGCTGGCGGCCGTGGCGGCGAAGCGGCCGATGGCGGTCAGCTCGTCCTCGGTCAGCGCCTCGGGCGCGCGGCCCAGCTGCAGCAGGCGGCTGACGGCGCTGCCGCCGAAGATATCGCCTGCGCCCGTCGTGTCGACCGGCAGGACGCGCGGCGCGCCTACGAGGACGGCTGCCCCGGCATTCTGCAGCAAGCAGCCCTTCGGCCCGCAGGTGACCATGGCCAGGCGGACGCCGAAGTCCGCAAGCAGGCGCGCTGCGCCCTCCTCGGGGCTGCAGCCCCAGAGAAAGCGCACCTCGTCATCGCTGATCTTGACGATATCGGCCTGCCGCAGGCCCCAGAGGATCTGCGTTTTCGCCGCATCGGCATCCGGCCACAGCGGCAGGCGGAGGTTCGGGTCGAAGCTGAGAAGCTTGCCGTGCGCGGCGGCGTAGGCGGCGGCCTGCTGCGTGGCGGAGCGCACCGGCTCCTGCGTCAGGCTCAGGCTGCCGAAGTGGAGCAGACGCGCCTCGTCCAGCAGCGAAAGATCCAGCTCGTCAAAGCGGAGCTGCGTGTCCGCGCCCGGCTTGCGGGCGAAGCTGAACGCGCGTTCGCCGCCGGGGCCGAACGTGACGAAGGCCAGCGTTGTGAACACGGACGGATCACGCACGATGCCCTCCGTGCGGATACCGGCCTGCGCCAGTGTGGCGCACAGAAGGTCGCCGAACGTATCCGCGCCGACCTTGCCGAGCATGGCGCCGCTGCAGCCGTAGGCGTGCAGAGCGGCCAGAAAATTCCCCGGCGCGCCGCCGGGATGGGCGGCGAGGGTGGGGTAGCCGTCGCGGTCCGTGTCGACCGTGGCAAAGTCGATCAGAAGCTCGCCGAGTGCAATGGCGTCCAGCATGAAGGATCCCTCCGTATCAGAATTCGGAACAGAATGAAGAATAGAAAATGAAAAATCAAGCCAGCACAGCACCATTCAGCGAGAGCATTCGGCGAAAAAGATCCGGGAAAGACCGAAGATGTAATTGTGCGGTGCTGCCGTAATAATCAAAGCCCGAGCCTTTCCAAAGCGGCCATGCGCAGGGCGAGGCAGAAGATCTGCATGGCCTGCTCCAGCTCCTCCACGGGCGGGAAGCTCGGCGCGATGCGGATGTTGCTGTCGGCGGGGTCGTTTCCGCCGGGATAGGTTGCTCCGGCGGGCGTCATGGTCACACCGGCCTCGGCGCACAGAGCGAGCGTGCGCTTCGCCGTACCGGGCATGGCGTCGCATGAGACAAAGTAGCCGCCCTTCGGCTCCGTCCAGCTCGCGATGTTGAGCGGGGCGATACCGCGCAGGGCCGCCAGCACGGCCTCGAACTTCGGGCGCAGGATGGCGGCGTGGCGCTGCATGAGCTCGAGCACATGGGCCTTGTCCTGCAGGAAGCGGACATGACGCAGCTGGTTAACCTTGTCATAGCTGATGGTCTGCGCACCGAGCAGACCGGAGAGGTATTTCAGGTTCGCCTCGGACGCCGCCATGACGGCCACGCCCGCACCGGGGAAGGTGATCTTGGATGTTGAGGCAAATTCATAGACCATGTCGGCGTTCCCTGCCTCACGGCACAGCGTGAGCATGTCGCGGAAGGGAACGAACTGGCCATAGACCTCGTGCAGGCAGTAGGCGTTGTCCCACATCAGGGCAAAGTCCGGCGCGGCGGGGCGCAGGGCGGCCAGCCGGTCGACAACGGCGTCGGAATAGACGATACCCTGCGGGTTGGAGTATTTCGGCACGCACCAGATGCCCTTGACGGCCGGGTCGCGCACGGCGGCCTCGACGGCGTCCATGTCCGGGCCGTCCGGCGTCATGGCGATGGGGATGAGCTCCATGCCGAACGACTGCGACACGCGGAAATGGCGGTCATAGCCCGGCGCGGGGCACAGGAAGCGGACGACGGGCTCCTGCGACCACGGGCGCGGCGAGTGCAGCAGGCCATGCGTCCAGGCCTTGGCGATGAGGTCATACATGAGGTTCAGGCTGGCACTGCCGCCGACGAGGACCTGCGAGGGCGTCACGCCCAGCAGCTCGGCAAACAGGCGCTTGGCCGAGGGAATGCCGGTCAGCTCGCCATAGTTGCGCACGTCGAGCGCGCCGTCGAAGCAGTCCTCCGGAGACTGCAGCACGGTCAGAATGCCGCTGACCATGTCAAGCTGCGTGCGGCTCGGCTTGCCGCGGGCCATGTTCAGAGAGAGTCCCTTCGCCTTCCAGGCGTCGTACTGCTCCTGCAGCGCGGCATATTCCGCGCAGCGCTCCGAACGGGTGTAGTCTGCATAGGGCTTCATGGTGTGACCTCCAAAAAGTTTTTCGGTTTGCCCCCATCTTACCGCGCAGCGGGCGGAATGTCAATCGGTTTCCTGCATTCTTTGCATGAAAAAAATCGCTTTTTTGACGGCAGACGCAAACTATGCGAATTATTTGCAGCGCAACTTGCAAAACAGCCGGATATCTGCTATGATAAATCAGAATTCGCCTGAATAGGAGAAGGAGACGGTGATTTTGGCACAGATCGACCTGACGACGGGCTCCATTCCCAAAACGCTGCTGCGCTTTGCGTTCCCCATGATCTGCGGGAACCTGCTGCAGCAGCTTTATAATGTAGCGGACACGCTCATCGTCGGCCGGTTTCTTGGTTCGGATGCGCTCGGCGCGGTCGGCTCGTCCTATACGCTCATGACGTTCCTGACGTCCATCCTGCTCGGCCTGTGCATGGGCAGCGGCGCGCTGTTCTCCGTCTGTTGGGGGCAGCGGGACCTTGCCAGACTCCGGCGGCAGACGCATGCAGCCTTCATGCTCATCGCGGCGTGCACCGTCGTGCTCAATGCGGCGGCCTTTCTGCTGCTCGATGCGATGAAAACGCTCCTGTCCGTCCCGGCGGAGGTCTGGCCCCTGATGCGGTCGTATCTGTTCGTCATTTTCTTCGGCATCGGCGGGACGTTTCTTTATAATTATTACGCCTCGCTCCTGCGTGCGGTGGGCAATTCGCTCGTCCCGCTCCTCTTCCTTGCGGCGGCAGCCGTGCTCAACATCGCGCTCGACCTCGTGTTCGTGCTCGTGTGCCGGTGGGGCGTGGAGGGCGCTGCGGCCGCGACGGTGCTGGCGCAGTGGCTCTCCGGCATCGGCACGGCGGTCTATACCCTCGTGCGCTGTCCGGAGCTGCGGGCCCGGCGGGAGGAGCGGCGCATCACGGGCGCCATGCTGCGGGAGCTTCTGGGCGCCTCGGTGCTGACATGCCTGCAGCAGTCCGTGATGAACCTCGGCATCCTCATGGTGCAGGGACGCATCAACAGCTTCGGCCCCGTGATCATGGCGGCGTTCGCAGCCGCCGTGAAGATCGACTCTTTTGCCTATATGCCGCTGCAGGACTTCGGCAATGCGTTCTCCACGTTCATTGCACAGAACTACGGCGCGCAGCAGCCGGAGCGCATCCGCCGCGGCATCCGCACGGCCGTGCTCCTGTCGTCGGTCTTTGCCGTGTGCGTCTCGGCCTGCGTCGTGCTGCTTGCTGCGCCGCTGCTGGGGCTGTTCCTGCAGCCGGGCGAGACGGAGATCCTGCAGGCCGGCGTGACCTACCTGCGCATCGCGGGCGCGTTCTATGTGGGCATCGGCGGGCTGTTCCTGCTCTATGGCCTCTACCGCGCCGTCGGCAGACCGGGTATGTCGCTCGTGCTGACGGTCATCTCGCTCGGCACGCGCGTGGCGCTGGCCTATGCGCTTTCGGCCGTCCCGGCCATCGGCGTCGTGGGCATCTGGTGGTCCATCCCCATCGGCTGGGCGCTTGCGGATCTCACGGGCGTGCTCGTCTGGCGGCGCGCCGGGCGAAAGTTGACAGAAAATTCACACCCCGGCGCGAAAATGCGTTGAAAAGCCCTGTGTGGTGTGATATGATTGGAGCATCATTCGGAAAGCGAGAAACATTATGGATCTGGAACACAACGAAAACGAAGAACTGGAAGTGACCCCGGCCGAGCCGGAGGCGGCCCCGGAGGCCGAACCGGAAACCGCGCCGGTCCCTGAGGCGGAGCCGGAGGAGAAGCCGGAGGAGAAGCCTGCGGAAAAGAAGCCCGGCATGTCCAAGGGCGCAAAGATCGCCATTTTCCTGGCGGCGCTGGCTCTTGCGGCGGCCATCGCGGCCTGCGTCCTGCTCATCACGGGCCGCAAGGATCACCCGGCCGAGACGGAGGCCCCGCAGACGGAGGCGACTGAGGCAACGGACGGCACGACCGAGACCGTCGCAGACAAGACGCTCGAAGCGGGCGAGGAGGTCACGACGACCTACGGCAAGGCGGCCAATCTGATCGACGCCGATAACTTCGGCAAGAACGCCGCTACGGACAACGCCTCCTATACCACGAGCACGGCGGAGGCCGGCGATGTGCAGATGCGCACGGTCGTTGCGCGCGACGCGACGGGCTACTGCCTGACGAACGCCGACCTGCAGATCTACTACTGGATGGAATTCTACCAGCTCATGAACAACTATGGCTCCTATGCCTCCATGCTGGGTCTGGACTACACGAAGGCGTTGGCCCTGCAGGACGCCCCGAGCGGCGGAACGTGGGAGCAGTATTTCCTGACGAGCGCCACAAACAACTTCGCCGAGATCCGCGCCCTGTATTTGGCGGCGCAGGAGGCGGGCTATGAGCTGCCGGAGACGGACGCCTCCTCCATCGAGGACGTGCTGGACCCGGAGGGAAGCTTTGCCAAGAGCGCGGCAGACAACGGCTATGACGATGTCGATGCCTATCTGCAGGTCAACTTCGGCAAGGGTGTCACGACCGAGATCTATCACGACTATCTGCTGACGTATTATACGGCGGTGAACTATTATAAGAACGTGCTGTACGGCGAGTCTGCCAACGCGCTGACGGATGCCGAGATCGAGGCCTATTATGACGAAAACGCCCAGAGCTATATCGATCAGGGCGTGACGAAGGTCAACAACGTCTCCGTCCGCCACATCCTCATCCAGCCCGAGGGCGAGAAGGACAGCGACGGCAACTACAGCGATGAGGCGAAGGCAGCGGCCAAGGCGGAAGCCGAGCGCATCCTTGCCCTCTGGCAGGCCGACCCCACGGAGGACAACTTCAAGACGCTTGCGCTGGAGTACAATCAGGACCCCGGCTCCAAGGACAACGGCGGCCTGTATGAGGACTTCCAGCCCGGCAAGATGGTCACGGAGTTCAACGACTGGTGCTTCGACGAGAGCCGCCAGCCCGGCGATTGTGAGATCGTCGAGACGACCCATGGCTACCACATCATCTATTTCATCGGCCAGACCGAGACCCGCGCCTGGTTCGACACGGCGAAGGACGACATGGCTTCCGCCGCAGCCGGTGAAAAGATCACAGAGCTGAAAACAAAGTACCCTGTAGAGTTCAACTTCAATAATGTCGTGATCTACGACCTGCTGAGCGCTTCCGTCTCGGCATCCTGACACGAAGACAGAACGGGTGCGCCGCGGCAGCAGCGGCGCACCCGTGCTGAGCTTGTCAAAAAAGAATTTTTGACAAGCTCTCAAACGAGACCCGTTTCACTGGGCTCTCGTTTGAATGGGGCAGCGGCTCGCTGCAGCGCACGAAGGGCACGCCTGCGGCGTGCCCTTTGCACGTTTGCGAGCCGAGCGGTATTTTCTCCGACGTACACGCCGCCGGAGAAAATGATTTCCATTTTCTTTGCGCCTGCGGGCGCAAACTCTGCGAGGCTTTTTTGACAGTCTGATAACAAATGGTCCTGCAGTTCATTCGCTGCAGGACCA
>NZ_DBFZUT010000021.1:0-21629 GCF_048519415.1 Faecousia sp.
ATAAATTGCCAAACTGAAAGATTTTCAGAATACCGGCAGCCGATTGTTGGGGCGGCATTGCAGACGTAGTAGTGAGATTAGAAGTCCGGAATTTTGCTGGTTGCTGATTGAAGATTTTGCGATTATCAGTATTCTAAGAGAAGAAATGGTCAGATGACAATTCTGTATTTTCGCTTTGTATTCTTCATTTTTAAGTCTTCAGTATTCACTATTCATTCCAGCGACAGGATTTTCTAAATGAATATTGAAAATTTAAGAATGAATAATGAATAATATACTGCTAAATTGAAAGCCATTCAGGATACTCCATCCCTCTAAGTGACTGTAACTGCGGTACCACGGACGTGGCGATTCACGAGTTTATAGAAGATTGAAGGAATAATGCAATTGCAAAACCGGAGGACTTTTGCTATACTGCACTTGGTGATACTATGAAGGAGAACGTTCTGATCGAAAAGTCCATAGAGTTTGGTGCGCGGATCGTCAGGCTGCAGCGGTATCTTGTCGAAACGAAACACGAGACAGTTCTGGCAAAGCAGATCCTCCGCAGCGGTACCTCGATCGGCGCGAATATCAATGAGGCGCAGTACGGAAACAGCAGAGCGGATTTTATTGCCAAGCTGCATATTGCGCTGAAGGAAACGGCTGAAACGGAGTACTGGCTGCATCTGCTGGAAAAGTCTGACTATCTGGAGAAAAGCATGGCTGCTTCTCTGCTGAAGGACTGCCTGGAGATCAAGCGTATTCTGATCACCTCTATCAATACAGCAAAACAGAAATCCTGCCAGTGATGACCGGCAGGATTTTTCTTTCTGGTTTGATTCGTGAATAGGAATTGCGAAAACGGTCGTACTTCGCTATAATAGAAAAGAGCGCATGCTTAAGCACGGGCGTCCTCCAGCACGCTCCATGCGCTTTCCGCAAGAAAGCGGGCGGCGGGGAGCAGAACGGAAGAGTCCGGACAGAACGCGGCACTGTGCAGGCCCACCGGGCTGCCGACGCCGAGTAGGGCGCAGCAGATCGGGACCTCGCTTCCGTAGCAGGCGAAGTCCTCGGAGATCATCTGCGGCTCGATCTGCACGCAGCCGTTTTTGCCGAACACGGAGACGGCGGCGCGCTCCATTGCCGCTGCAAGCCCGGCATCGTTGCACAGGGCGGGCGTTCCGTCTGTCCTGCCGACTGCGGCGGTGCAGCCCCACGCGGCCGCGATACCGGCCGTGAGGGCCTCCAGCCGCGCCTTTGCCTGTGCCCGCGTCCGTGCGGAGAACGTGCGGATCGTCCCGAGCAGGATACAGCGGTCCGGAATGACATTGTTGCAGGTCCCGGCCTGAATGCACGTCACGGCCGTGACGGCTGGCTCTGCCTGTGGCAGGTCGTTGGCGCGGAGCGTTGTGAGGGCCGAAGCCAGCGCAGCGCCCGCGGGGATGGGGTTGCAGGCCCGCTCCGGTGCGGAGCCGTGGCCGCCGCGCCCCGTGACGGTGATCTCAAAGCTGTCCACGGCGGAGAGGATCGCGCCGGACCGGATGCCGAGCTGCCCCTGTGCCAGACCGGGCCAGACGTGCAGCGCCAGCATGCCCGCCATCGGAACGCGGCGAAACAGGCCCTGCTCCAGCACCTGCATGGCGCCCGTTGCGGCCTCCTCGGCGGGCTGGAACAGGAACAGGACGTTCCCGGCCAGCTGCTCCCGCCGCGCTGCAAGCAGGCGGGCTGCGCCGAGCAGGGCGGCCATATGGATATCATGTCCGCAGGCGTGCATGACGCCGGGAACGCGGGAGGAAAATTCCGCTCCGGTGCGCTCCGTGATCGGCAGGGCGTCCAGATCGGCGCGCAGGCCGACGGTGGGGCCGGGCAGGGCGCCGCGCAGGAGCGCGGCAGTGCCGGTCGGCAGACCGAGCGGGACCGGCTCGAGGCAGAGAGCCTCCAGCTCCCGGCGGACGAGCCGGGTGGTCCGGTGCTCCTGCCACGAAAGCTCCGGGTCTTCGTGGAGCTGCGTGCGGAGCTTTTGCAGGTGCGCCTGCAGCGCCGTCTCCTCGGGCGGCGTAATCGTTAAGATCATTTTGAAGTTCCTTTCCGCACACCGGCTGCGCCGGGCGCATGGGCGGAGTTTGGGCAGCACCGCACAATTCAACAAGAGCATTCGGCGAGAGATTTTTTGTCGAGACAAGGTTTGAAAAGTGCAGATGTACTTTGCGTACCTCAAACTTTTCGAACCGATGGATCGGCGGAAAATTTCCGGCGAAGGCCGAAGGAGAATGGTGCGGTGTCGCCTAAGATATTTTCAGGAAGGCGGCGCTTGAGATGAGCAACTACTATATTCTGACGAACCTGCTCTCGGATGATGAGCGCCGGGTGATCACCAGCATCGTCCGGCATATCGAGCTCGGTGGGAATAAGGTCGGCATTCAGCAGATCGCAAGTGAGAACTACGTTTCAACGGCGTTTATCATGAAGCTGTGCAAGCGGCTGGGCTTTGCGGGCTACAGCGAGCTTTATTACAATCTGGCACAGTCCAGCGGCGAGGGCCACCGCTCCAGCGATCCGGACCCGCTGTGCGGCCTTATCGACGGCTATACGCCAGAGCAGGCCGAGCAGTTCTGCAAAATGCTGATGCAGTACAAGGAACGCAAGATCTTCGTCGTCGGCGAGGGCTTTGCAGAAGAGGTCGCCAATTACATCGTCAAGCGGCTCGCCATCTGCGGCTTCATGGTGTTCAACCACGTCCACTTCTATGACTACATGCTCTTCCGCGAGGAGGCGAACCGCCAGATCACGAGCAATGTGGAGTCCTCACTCATCATCGCCATCTCGCAGAGCGGCGAAACGGAGGCCATCATCAACGACGTGCGCGAGGCGGAGAGCAAGGGCTTTTCCGCCATCTGCTTCACGCGCCGCTCGGATTCCAAGCTGGCGCGAATGTCGGACCTGACGTTCCTCGTCGACGCCTCCAACCAGACGCTCATCAGCGCCGTGCCGAACCAGTTTTTCGGCAAGGTCATCCTCGCGTTTGAGGAGCTGATGGGGCGGCTTTTCCGATAGGAAAATGCAATATGTTTATTTGAGCCGCTGCGGTGCGCCGCAGCGGCTCTTTACGTCATTCCGGTGTGCGGGGACTGCGCTGCGAATTCGCCGGAGCATTCCGGGAACAGAAGGTCCTCTGCTGCGAGATTGCCACGTCGCTTCGCTCCTCGCAATGACAAATCTATGGCCTTTTCCGTGCGCTCAATAGGGCGCGTGGTTGTTTTCCGGTTCGCCGGTCTCGTGCAGGCGCGGGTAGTCTGCGACCGTGAGCACGCCGAGGGACTTTGCATAGGCGCTGACGGCTTCGTGATAGTGGCGGCCGGTCGGTTTCCAGTCGATCTGCCCGGCAATGGCTCCGGTGTCATTGCCGCCGGAGGCCATATAGGCGCTGACCGTGACGCTGAGGCGCTCGTCCGGCGCAATGGGCGTACCGTCCGGCCGCGTGACAGAGAGAACCTTCTGCCCGCCGGGGCGGGTATGGTCCACTGCGGCGTGGAAGCCGGAGAAGGCGATGGCAGCATTATTGCCGAAGCGCTCCGGCTCATAGACGGCCTCGAGCAGGGCATGGAGCTGCGCGCCCGTGATGATCCCAGTGAACATTTCGTCGTCGAATGCGGCGCAGTAGAGCAGCTCCTCGCGCGTGATCTCACCCGGAAGCAGCTCGCCGCAGGCGCTGGTCGTGTTCATGTAGGACAGCTCCGTCTGCCCGCCATAGCGCAGGCAGTCCGCCAGAAAGTCGCCGAGCTTCGACTCGTGCGCCAGCGTCATGCGCCAGCGCTCGTTCAGGGATCCGAGGGGCTCCCGGAAATACGGCTCGAACGGGTCGGTGACGGAGCGGATATACCGGGTGATCTCCGGATCGGCCTGCCCGTTCGGGTCCGTCTGCACGACGGCGCAGCTGCGGTCCAGAATGCGGTGCGATGCGGCGTCCAGTGTCAGGCGGACATGCGCGATGCTTGCCCCGCCGAACCCGGCCTTGACGACGCAGGCTCCGCTGCGGACCTGCGCGCAGTCGCCGGGGATGTGCCCGCCGATCCAGACGTCCGCAGCGGGCGAGGCATCGATCAGCTCCGGCAGCTCACCCGTGAGCGTGCCGTCTGCCGCCTGATAAAACGGCATGTGCGTCAGCACGACGACGACGTCCGCGCCCGCGGCGCGCATTGCCGGGATATGGCGCGCGGCTGCTTCGGCGGCGGAGGTCATTACAAACGGGGCAAACGCGCTTTTCTCCACCATGTAGGGCGTGTATTCCGTCGTGAGGCCGAGCACGCCGATGCGAATGCCGCAGCGCTCGAGCAGGACCCACGGCTTCGTGCCGGGGACGGGCGCACCATCCGCTTTCCGGCGCACATTGGCGCAGAGGACCGGAAAGGGGCAGGCGCTGATGCAGCCGTCCAGAAAGGCTGGGCCGCGGTCAAATTCGTGGTTGCCGAGCGTCATGACGTCCGTTTTGCTGCGGATCATGGCGCCGACGAGCGGCAGGCCGGGCCAATAGTTCGTGCTGAAGGCATCGCCCGCATCCAGCAGAAGCGTTCCTGCCGGATTCTGCGCGCGCAGCCTTGCGATCTCGGCGGAAAAGGCCGGAAAGCCGATATCCTCACGGGAGGGGCGGATGCGGCCGGAGAAATCGGCATGGCAGAGCAGGTCGAGGACGATCTCTCTCATGGCGCTTACCCCTTCAGGCCGCCGCGCGACACGCCGGTGACGATGCTCTTGCGGCAGAAGATGAACAGCAGGATCATCGGCACCACGACGATGGTCGAGGCGGCCATCAGGCGCTCATAGCGGATGCCGCTGGAGGTCATGAAGGCGTAAAGGCCGAACGGCAGCGTGCGGACCTCCTTGGTATTTGTGGCGATGACGGTCCACAGGAAGGAATTCCAGCATGCAATGGCGTCAAGCAGACCGATCGTCACGAGGGCCGGGCGGGACATGGGCACCATGACGCGCCAGAGGTAGCGCCAGTTGCTCGCGCCGTCGACGCGGGCGGAATAATACAGGCTGTCCGGAATGGCCAGGAAGAAATTCCGTAGGATGTAGGTGTAGAAGATGCTGGAGGTAAACGGCAGGATCAGGGCAATGAGCGTGTCGTTCAGCCCGAGCTTCACGATGGTCGTGTAGTTCGTGATGATGAGCATCTCGAACGGGATCATCATCAGCGAAAGCAGCAGGGAGAACAGCA
The DNA here is from genome assembly GCF_048519415.1 of Faecousia sp. Classification (NCBI taxonomy): domain Bacteria; kingdom Bacillati; phylum Bacillota; class Clostridia; order Eubacteriales; family Oscillospiraceae; genus Faecousia; species Faecousia sp. The sequence continues at coordinate 5,201 of NZ_DBFZUT010000021.1, forward strand.
GGTCACGCCCCGGGAACTTCAGCCGGGAGAAGGCGAAGGCCGCGAGGATGGTCGTGAACATGGTGCAGGCGACGCAGACGATGGTCACGAGCAGGGAGTTGCAGAAATAACGCAGGAACGGGGCCTTCTCAAACGCATAGACATAGTTTTCAAACACGAGCTCCTTCGGCCAGAACGTCGGGGGAGTTGTGTTGACCTCGGCGGCCGTTTTCAGCGAGGAGATGATCATCCAGAAGAACGGCAGCACCATGATGAGCGCGCCGAGGATCAGAACGAGATAGGCAAAGGATTTTTTTGCAGTTTTCATGGCGGTACCTCAATAATTCTTCCACTTGCGCTGGATGAAGAGCTGCAGCATGGTGAAGATCAGAACGATGACGAACAGCACGACGGCGCTGGCCGCAGCCGGGCCGAGCTGCCACTGCTTGTAGAACATGTCGAACAGGTAATATACGACGGTATACAGCGAGTAGGCCGAGCCGGGATTGCCATTGAACAGCGGGAACAGCTCCGAGAAGACCTTTGAGGCCGAAATGACGTTCACGATCATCGTCAGGCCCAGCGTCGGGGCCAGCAGCGGCACGGTGATGCGGCGGAAGATGCGCCCGGAGGACGCGCCGTCGATGCGCGCGGCCGTGTAATACTGCGGGTTGATGTTCTGGAAGCCGGAGAGCAGCAGAATGATCGTGAACGGCAGCATGCTCCAGATGCCGTAGATGATGAGGGCGGCAAGATTGTAGTGCGGGTCGTTCAGCCAGTTCACGGGGGAAACGCCGAACAGCGACAGCGCATAGTTGATCAGGCCGTAATCGTAGTTGAACATCCATTTCCACACGAGGCCGACCGCCGTGACGGACGTGACCATCGGCAGAAAGTAGCACGTCTGGAACAGACCCTGCAGCTTCGTGCACGAGTTGAGCAGCGAAGCAAGGAACAGGGACAGCACCGTGACGATCGGCACGACGAACAGAACGTACAGCGCCGTGTTGCGCAGACCGTTGAGGAAATTCGCGTCATGGAAAATTTCGGCGTAGTTTCCAAGGCCGATGCCGGAGAATTCGCCGGTCATCAGGCTGTAGTCCTGCCGGAACGACAGCAGAATGACATTGATGAACGGATAGACGGTGAAGACCAGAAGACCGATGAGAAACGGGAGCAGGAACAGCCCCGGCTCTGCAAAGGTGCGGAAGGTCACGCGCTCGCCGTCTGCGCGCGTGCGCAGCTTGCGGCGGCTCATAAGTACCGCACCCCCGTCTTGGCGTCAAACAGGAACACGCCGCGCTTTTTCAGGCCGACGGCCAGCTCTGCGCCGGGCAGAATTTCCAGCTCGGCCGGGACAAGACCGCGAAGCTCGGCGGGGCCGGCCTGCAGGCGGACGAGCTCGTCCTTGCCGAGGGAGTAGCGCTCCAGCACGGTCGTGCGGAAGGCGGGCGTATCACCCTGCGGCAGGATGCTCTCGGCGCGGACGGCCAGAACGATCTCCTGCCCCTCTGCAAGACCGTCCGGCAGCGCCAGCGCAGCGGGGATGCCGCCGTCCAGCACAAGACGGCCGTTCTGCACAACGCCGTGCAGCTGGTTGATGGGAGGCGTGCCGAGGAAGTCTGCGGCAAAGAGGTTGACCGGGTTTTCATAGAGACCGCGGGCGGTGTCCTCCTGCTGGAGCACGCCGTCACGCAGCAGGACGACGCGGTCGGCGATGCTGCTGGCCTCCTCCTGATCGTGCGTGACAAAGACGGTCGTGATGCCGGCCTCACGCTGGATGCGGCGGATCTCCTCGCGCATCTCCACGCGGAGCTTGGCGTCGAGGTTGGACAGCGGCTCGTCGAGCAGCAGCACGTCCGGCCGTTTGGACAGGGCGCGCGCAATGGCGACGCGCTGCTGCTGGCCGCCGGAGAGCTCCGCGGGCTTGCGCTTGAGATACGGGGTGATGTGCACCATCTCCGCCAGCTCCTCGGCGCGGCGGATGCGCTCCTTCTTGGGGATGCGCTGAATTTCCATCGGGAAGCAGATGTTCTGCAGGACCGTCATGTGGGGATAGAGCGCGTAGTTCTGGAAGACAAGGCCGATGCCGCGCTTCTCCGGCGGCAGGCTCGTCACGTCGCGGTCGTCAAAGAAAATGCTGCCGCCGCTCACGGGGAGAATGCCGGAGATCATGTTCAGCGTTGTGGTCTTGCCGCAGCCGCTCGGACCGAGCAGGGCGATGAGCTTGCCGCTTTCCAGTGTGATGGAAAGGTCGTTTACGGCAACGGTGTCGCCGAAACGCTTGGTCAGATGTTCGAGTTTGATCTGCATGTCCGTATCACCTCAGTATTTCGAAAATGGGTGTGCCGTCGACATCGGGCATCGTCAGCCCGAGCATGGCGGCCATGGTGGGTGCTTCGTCGACCATGGAGCGGCTGCCGTGCACCGTGCCGGGCCGCACATCCGGTCCGGCGGCGAAGAACGTTGTGACCTCCTCGCGGGCCGGGCTGCCGCCGTGAGTCGCCACGCCGGTCTTCTTGTCGCCCGGCTGACAGCTGCGCCAGAGCGTGTCGCCGGCCGGGTATTCGCCGAACGCAATGGGAAGGCTGCTCTCCACGACAAAGTCGAACGGGCCGGACAGGCCGTAGCGCGCCTGCGCCTCGGCGGCATCGAGCACCATGCTGAGCTGTACGTCCGGGTCATGGCGCAGAGCCTCAAGCACGTCGCGCACGCGGGCCATCAGCGCGGCATCGTCCGGGTCGCGTACCTCAATGAGGGCGGCGAGACCGGTGGAGTGGCAGACGGCGTCGAACGAGGCGATCTTTCCGTCCGCATCGACGGTCAGAAGGCCGAGACGGCGGAAGTAGACGTTCATCAGGAAGGCATCGCGGATATCGGTCTGGCCGTGGTCGCCGAGGACGATGATGTTCGTCTCGTCCAGCGTTCCCTTGCGGCGCAGGCATTCCAGAATAGCGCCGAGCTGCTCATCGTGCATGCGCAGCTGCGTCTCGGCCTCCCCGCTTTCCACGCCGTAGGTGTGCCGGGCGGAGTCGAGGTCGCACAGCTTGACGAGCATGATGTCCGGCTGCGGGCCGTCCTCCAGGATGTCCAGCGCCAGCGCCATGGTGAACAGGTCAAGGCTGCGCGTCGGACCCATCAGGTAGCGGCCGTGTTTATAGAAGTAACGATCCATCAGGTTTGCAGTGGCCGTGTGCTCCAGCCATTGCTGGGGCTGGTAGCCCTGATAGCTGTATGGAACGATCATCGGCATATTCATGGTATAGTCCGCGCCGCCGGAGACGGGCCAGCTCAGAGAGCAGGTCGTCAGGCCGTTTTCGCGGGCGATGTCCAGCAGCGTTTTGCCGCGGACGTCCGATTTCATGCAGTACCACGGCGCGTCAAGATGGCCGCCGCGGGTCATTTTTTCATTGTGCACGATCCCATGCCGCCCGGCATAGGTGCCGGTCAGGATCGAGGTATGGCAGGTGTAGGTCAGGGCCGGGAGCACCGGCTCGATCTTTTCGACGAGCGCACCGCGCTCCAGGATCTGCGCGAAGTGCGGCATGCGGCGCATGCGCGCGACGTCGGAGGCACAGAGGGCATCGATACAGAATACAAGGACTTTCGACATAGGTTCTCCTTCCTGTTGGAACGGCGGCGGGTGTGGGCCCGGCCGGAATGCGCTGGTCTGCGTACAGGCGGACGTCCGCCGGGACGTCCGCCTGTTGAAATGGGCGGGTATTACTTTGCGAGGGCTTCGCGGCAGGCGGTCTCAAAGGCCGCATAGGCGGTGTCGGCGTCGCTGACATTGAGGGCAACGCTCTGGACCATCTTGTCGATCTCCGTGCGCATGGCCGCTGCGCCGGGGACGCTGGCGAGCATGCCGATGTCGTCGGCTTCCTCGGTCAGGGCCTTGACGGCGATGTTCGTCTCGGCGAACTGCTGGAACTCGGCGCTCTCGCGGGCTTCCTTATAGATGGGGACGGTGCCGAAGGCCTCGGCCCACTGCACGATGTTCTCGGTGGACGTGAGGAACTTCAGGAACAGGTAAGCGCCGCGGGCATGATCCTCATCGGTGCTGAGGCAGGCAAAGTTGTTGCCCCAGGAGGAGATGTAGCGGACGGGGCCTTCCTGCGGGATGGGCACGCAGCCGATCTCGAAGGCGTCGTTTACGGCCAGCTCAACATAGCTGACACCGGCGCTCGAGCCGATGTAGGAGGCGACGGCCTGGCTGCCGAACGGGCCGGAGAAGAAGACGTCTTCGCCGACAAGGCGGAAGTCGCCGGACTTCACAAGGTCTGCGAACCAGTTGAGCTTTTCCTTGGCGATGGTCTCGTCGATGGCATAGTTGCCGTCCTCGTCGATGTAGCCGCTGCCGGCCTGCATGATGAGGCACTGATAGGTGTCCACGAGGGAGTCGGTGCCGAAGCCGGGGATGCCTTCCTTCTCGTGAATGATTTTACTGCATTCTGCGAGCTCTGTCCAGGTCTTCGGGGCCTCGAGGCCATATTTGTCGAACATGGTCTTGTTGTAGAACAGGACCTCGCCCGCCGTGGTGCACGGGAAGACGTAGATGCCGTCGCCCCACTGGGTGATCTCGCTGTACTGACCGGCAGGAACGTTGTCCTTGAAGTTCGGGATGCCGATCTCCGGGTCGTTGATGTAAACGGACAGGTCGACAAGGCGGCCCTCGTTCAGATAGTTGACGGCGTCGGACGGATACATGTTCACAAGGTCCGGGCCAGTGCCGTTGCGGACGGCCTGCATGGTCTTGCTGTCGATCTCGCTGTACGGCTGCTGCTCGGCGACGAGCTCGTACTCATCCTGCGAGGCATTGAAGGCGGCTGCGAGCTCGAGGAACTTCTCTTCGTGCTGGTCGGTGTAGGAGTGCCAGTAGACGATCTTCGTCTTCTCGGTCTTTGCGGGCTTCGTGTCTTCGGTGGTCTTGCTGTCATCGGGGGTCTGCGAGGTTCCGGTGCTTGCGTCCGGAGTGCCTGTCTTCCCTGCGCTGCATGCCGCGAACAGGCTCGCGACCATGACCAGAGCAAGCAGAAGGGCAAGAATGCGTGCTTTCATGTGTTTTCTCCTCCATTGTCTCGTGTTTTTATCGGAACGTCGGATGACGCTCACTGCTCAGGAAATGGTGTCCAGGAATGCGGCAAGCTCCGCAAGCGTGTGGACGCACCAGGTATATTCCGGCTCGTGGATGCCCGGATAGGGGTCAATCCAGAGCGTCTGCCCGCCGATGGCAGAAATGGGCATCAGATCATTGAAGGCGTGGTCTCCGATGCTGATCAGGGCCTCCGGCCGCGCCAGCAGCGCAGGGTCAAGAGCCTGCAGGCTCGCGATCATGCCGTAGGGCTTGTTCGCACTGCTGCAGATCTCGCGGAACGCTCCGGCAAAGCCGAGCTGCCGCAGGAACTCCCGCACGGTCTCTTCGTAGGAATTGCTCAGCAGAACGACACGGCAGCGCTGCTCCAGCCGCATGATGGCCTCATAAAGCCCGCGGTCACCGTGCATCCCGGCCTGCTCCATCTGCAGGCGGGTCAGGCGATAGACCTCATTGGCACGGTCGCCGTCCAGACAGCCGAGCGCATCGCCAAGGTAGGCCAGAACGGCCCACGCGTCGCCGAGATAGACCACATCGTCGGCCTTCAGCGCCTCGGCATAGGTCATACCGGGCAGCACCCGCTTCTGCAGGGCCTGCACGAGCTCCGGCACGGTGGCGGCCTCTGCACGCCCACGGCGGTAAAAACGGTTCATGTCCAGCTCACGCCCGGCGAAGATCGCCTCTGCCAGCCGGACAAGGTCCGCCTCCAGCGGCTCGGCCCACGTCCCGGCAACAAGCGTCCGCAGATAGCCGCGGTGAAAGACGCTGTTCTGATAAATGGTTCCGTCGAGATCGAAGATGACGATCCGGTTTTGCATGGCGGGCCTCCCTTTGTGCGGCGGTTGGCAGGCTCGTGCGGATGATCCGGACCGCGCCCCTGCTGCCGTAACTTGATTATATCACAGGTTTGGCCGAAAAATTTTTTCGTTTGCGTGAAAATATGTCTTTTCGTCAGAAAAGCTCGGAAAAACATGAAAAAAAGACGATTTTACATGAAATTTATGCGGATTTAACACGAAGCCGGCTGGAATGAAAAAGAAAAGCACTTGTCAGAAGCACGCCGTGCCGTTATACTGGAAATAGAAAACAGGTGCGCACCGCGCACGAAAGGAGAACAACGATGCTGCTGATCCGCAACGCAAATATCAAGACCATGGCCGGGCCGGACCTGAAAAACGGCTGCCTGCTCCTCGAAAACGGGAAAATCGCCGCCGTCGGCCAGACGGTCGACGCGCCGGAGGGCGTTGAGACTCTCGATGCGCAGGGCCGCCTGCTCACGCCCGGCTGCGTGGAGGCGCACTGCCATATCGGCCTCGACAACGAGGGCATGCGCTGGGAGGGCATGGATTATAATGAGATCGTCGAGCCGCTGACGCCGCAGCTGCGCGCCATCGACTCCATCAATCCGCAGGACGAGGCCTTCGGGCTGGCCCTGCGCGGCGGCGTGACGACGGCCTGCACCGGACCCGGCAGCGCAAACGTCGTCGGCGGCACGTTCGCCATCGTAAAGCTGGCCGGAAAGCGCGTCGACCGGATGATTCTGCGCGCGCCCGCCGCGATGAAGTGCGCCTTCGGCGAGAATCCCAAGGGCTGCTACGGCCACGACAAGCGCCAGAGCCCCATGACGCGCATGGCGGTCGCCGCCCTGCTGCGCGAGCTGCTGCTGCGCACGCTCCGCTACCGCGACGACAAGGCGGCGGGCAAGAATCCGGCTTTCGACATGAAGCTCGAGGCCATGCTGCCCGTAGTCAACGGCGAGATCCCGCTCAAGTGCCACGCCCACCGCGCGGATGATATCCTGACGGCCGTGCGCATCGCGCGCGAGTTTGGCCTGAAGCTCACGCTGGACCACTGTACGGACGGCGAGCTGATCGCCGACGAGCTGGCAAAGGAGCAGGTCCCGGTCTTCGTCGGACCGTCGCTCGGCGGCAAGACGAAGGTCGAGCTGCGCAACAAGAGCTTCACAACGGCGGGTACGCTGTACCGCGCGGGCCTGACGGTCAGCATCATCACGGATGCGCCGGTCATTCCGCTGCAGTATCTGCCGCTGGCGGCCGGACTGGCGGCTTCGGCCGGTCTGCCGATGGAGGAGGCGTGGCACGCCATCACCATCAACCCGGCCCGCAGCCTCGGCATCGACGCGCGTGTCGGCAGTCTTGAGCCGGGCAAGGATGCGGACCTCGTCCTCTGGACGGCGGACCCGCTTACGACGATCGGCGGCGAGGCGTGGATGACGTTTGTGAACGGCGAGGTCGTGTACCGCGCGGAGTAAGAGAATATAAATCGTAAAAAATCCAGCCAAGGTGGGATCACTCCCAACCCTGGCTGGATCATTTTTATGCGTTCAGGGCCGTATCCCTGCGCTTACTTCAGCGCAGCCAGACGGGCCGTGATGGCGGCAAACTGGGCGCGCGTCGCGCTCTCTCACGCGGGGCGAGCTCGTTGTTGCCCATGCCGAGGATGATGCCGTTGCCGACAGCCCAGGTCATGGGCTCAGTGGCATAGCTCTGCACGCTGGAGGCATCGGTGAAGCTGCTCAGGTCGCCGGTCGTCGTCGTGTCCATGTTCTGGGAGGCGGCGAAGCGATAGAGCATCGTGACCATTTCCTCGCGGGTGACGTCGTCATCCGGACGGAACAGGCCCTTGTCATCGCCGATGACAACCTTGGCCTCCTGTGCCCATGCGACGGCGTCAGCATACCAGTCATCCTTGAGGTCGGGGAAGGTGCTCGTGCCGGTGACGGCAGGGCTGCCCGCCTGACGGTACAGGACGGTGGCGACCATGGCGCGGCTCAGCGCAGCTTCCGGACGGAACGTGCCATCGCCGAAGCCGACGAACAGGCCGTTGACAAGAGCGAAGTGGACGCTCTCGGCGTACCAGGCGTTTGCATCGAGGTCGGTGTACTGCTCGCAGGGATCCTCTTCCACAAGCTCGACCTTCACGCAGCGCTCGGTCAGGTCCAGCGGCAGCTTGCCGTTGTTGGCCTTGCCGATGGCGCGCAGAGCTTCGATGGCGCTGATGTTGTCAATGGGAGCCTCGTTCACGTTCTGCACGGGAGTCTTGTTCTCAAAGACGGAGCCGGGCAGGGTGGCGCAGTACTCGTTGACGGCAACGCGGTAGGTCTTCGTATTGTCCTTGATGTCGACGACGGTGCCGTCATCGAGCACGATGGACACGACGGTGCGGGCACCGCGGACCGGTCGGCCGTTTTCATCCTTGCCGTCCGGCTCTGCCGTGTACTTTACGACCATGCCGGAGAACTGATCGCCGTAATTGCTGTTCTTGAAGGAATTCTCCACGGTAGCGGCAAGCTCCGCGCCGGTGAGGTCATAGGTGTAGAGGCGGTTGCCGAACGGGGTGATGGCGTAGATATCGCCGACGGTGACGGTGCGGGTCGTCTCGCCCTCGTTGGCCAGAAGGTCGCAGCGGATGCCGCCGCTGTTCGTGAAGGCGACGACGGTGTTGAGCTCCTTCGTAGCCTCGAGCATCAGGCCGGTCAGCCAGTTGCCCGCGATGGTGCTGCTGCTGTTGCCGATGGGTGCACGGCGGGTGATGCTCTGGTCGGCAACGCCGAGGACCTCGGACATGTCGCCCTTCACCGCATCCCAGGAGGCGTGGCTGATGGCGAGAACGGTCGGGTCAAGCTTCGTGTTGCCCTCGGTGTCATAGAGGTTCTGGGTGTTGTCGCGGCCGGTAGTGTTCACATAGCTCGGGTTCACGACCGTGACTTCCTTCGTCTCGGTGTTGAACTGGATCTTGGCGTTGGCATAGCCCTTCGCCTGGCAGTTGCCCTGAATATAGGCTACACCGTTGTCGGCGACGCCGTAGGAAACGCTGTGGGAGTGGCCGCCGACGACGAGGTCGACAAGCTCGGAGTTGACGCTGTTTGCAAGGCCGCGCGGGCTGGCGTGCGCCACAACGACGACGACGTCAGGGTTCTCGGCTGCAACGATGGACTCGATCTTCGCATTGAGCTTCTCAATGCTCGGGTCGATGTCATACGGGGAGATCTTGGCGGTCATGATGTCCATGGAGTAGTCAGGGATGTAGCCGACAAGCGCGACCTTCACACCGGCCTTGTCAACGATGACATAGTCCTTGACAAAGGAGGCGCGGTTCGTCGTACCTGCATCATAGAGATTATAGGCCAGAACGGGGATATTGCTGTCGCCCTTGAACTCACCGATCTCATAGGCGGGCATGGTGCCGTCCTCATCGGCGGCATAGGCCTTGACGTCCCAGTCGAACTCGTGGTTGCCGAGCGAGACTGCGTCATAGCCCATGGCGTCGAAGGCGGCGCGCAGAGCGTTGCCGTAGGTCAGGTTCGAAACGGGAGTGCCCTGATAGATGTCGCCGCCGTCAAGCAGGAGAACGGCGTCGTTTTCGGCATTGGCACGGGCCTCGTTCACGACATTGGCGATGTAGGCCATGCGGTACTGGAACGTGGACTCGTTGCCGGAGGATGTGTCGACAAGGTAGCCGTGCACGTCGGTGGTCTCAAAGACCTCGATGGTCTTCACGGGATTTGCTTCTGCGTGGACGGTCCACTTCGTTTCACGGCCCGGGGTGATCTCCTTGCCCTCAGCGGTCATTTCCTTGATGTATTCGCCAATGATGAGGGGCACGGAGCCGCCGACGTTGTTGAAGCGCTCGGAGATGGTGGCATCCCACAGAACCTCGTCGCTGCTGGAGGTGATGCCGGTGGAGGCAAACCAGCCGTAGGCGTCGGAGTCCTTCGTCGCGCTCAGACGGTAGGAGCTGAGGCAGGCGTAGATCGTGTCGTCATCCTTCACGGCCGTGCCGTCCGCGTAGGTGATGTTCTGCACGCGCTGGTTGTCGGGATTGCCGACATAGACGTCGTAGTTCACGCCGTAGAACGTGTCGCAGCCGAAACCGCCGCCGCCAAGCTGACCGTTGTCTTTGACACGGTAGTTCTGTGCCGTGTGCTGCATCCAGCTCTTGAGCTGGGCGCCGGTCATCTTGATCATGTAGAGCGTGTTGTTGTCGTACTGATACAGGGAGTAGCAGTCGCGCAGGCTGATGTCGCCGGAGGTTGCGCCGTCGGCCAGCAGGGAGCTGACGCTCCAGCCGCGCTTTGCGACCGGCGTCGTCATGGAGATGACGTGCTCCTTCGTCGGGTCGATGTTGTTGTCGGTGCAGGCGGCCCAGATCTGTGCCTTGTGGACGAGATCATAGGAATCGCTCTGCGTGAGGTAGTAGTTGGAGATGGTGTCCCAGGTGCCGGAGACCGTGCCGATCTTCTTGTTGACGAAGGCATCGGAGCGCTCGAAGAGCGGAGTGATGAGGTCCTTCAGACCGTCGTAGTTGGGGTCGCCGGACTTGAAATCCGGGCTGGGGACGCGGATGTCCATGCCGTTCTCGTCCTTGCCGAGGGCAGAGTTCAGAGGATGCATGGTGGACTCGGCTGCGGTAACGGTGACCTTGCCGTCGGCGCCCTTCGTGAGGGTGAGGACGGTCTCACCGAGGGTGGAGCCGCCGCCGTTCATAACGAGGACGTTCTCGCCGTTCTTGTTCTGCAGGGTAACGGCGTTTCTCTGATGGTTGTGGCCGGTCAGCAGCATGTCAACGCCGGTGGTATGCGTTGCAAAGTAGCCGCCTTGGTTCTCCTGATTGTAGATGTCAGGATTGCCCTCGCCGCTGTGCATGGCGACGATGATGTAGTCGCACTTCTCCTGCATTTCCTTGCCGTAGTAGTTTTCCCACTCATAGACATAGGACTTTTCGGTGTTGTCGGGATGGCCGAACGTGCAGCCCTCATAGTGGCTGGCGACGTCCCAGTTCGCGTTGTTCATGTTCTCGAAGCCCAGCAGACCGATGGTGAAGGTCGTGCCGTCCTCGAACTTGTAGGTGAAGGTCTTGTACGGGGAGAACACGGATTCGTTCGTCTCCGTCTCCACGACGTTCGAGCAGATGACGTCGACGGGCTGACCGGCGACGGCCTTGTCCGTGGAGGTCAGCAGATTGTAGTAGTTCCACTGAATCTGCGGCGCATAGTTGAACTCGTGGTTGCCCAGCACAAAGGCATCATAGCCAATGTAGCGCAGCGCAGTCGCCATGGGGCTGTTTTCGCCGCCCTCCTGGAGAATGTTGTAGCTGCTCAGCGCGCTTCCCTGCAGAATGTCGCCAACATCGATAAGAATGCTGTCGTCCACGGCGGCGCGGCGCTCTGCGACGAGCTTCGCCGCCTGCAGGAAGTTGTTGCTCAGGGCACTGTTCTTGTAGGAGTCCCAGTCGTATGCACGGCCGTGCATATCGGTGGTCGTCAGGATGCTGACGGTGATCGAATCGGACTTCGCCTCGAAGACGTCATCCGCGACCGGGGCATTCGTGTGGCCTTCGGCTGCGTAGGACGCGTAGACCGAGGTCAGCTTGGTCTCTGCCGCGCCTGCCGGGATGACTGCCACGGAAAGAACGAGGCAGACCACGAGCAGAAGCGAGAGAAGACGCTTTGCAATGTGTTTCATTTCAAGACTCCTTTGTTTGTAGTTGCAGCTGCGCTGCACGTTTTGGAAATCGTGACAAAAAACCACCATTCATCACAGGTTCCGTCGGCAATAATCTAACACTTTGTAAAGAAATTGTAAAGGAAGCGGGGAGACCTGAGGGAAAAATTGGGAGAACTGACAAGAAAGTCTTGTTACGGGAAGCTGATTTTCTCTTTGTGAAAAACAGCAAAAACTGCGCAAAGCGCCGCTGTCGCAACGTTTTCCTGCATTTTTTGCAGCAAAGGGAGCCACAGCGTGTCCGGCGGGATTTTGACAGAAAAAACAGGAAAATTCTGGACAATATGCTGCATATGCAATATAAAAAACGGGCTGTCCTGCTAGGGACAGCCCGAAAACCGCTTTTCGGCATTTTGACCATGTGCATGAAATCCTACATGGAATCGCGGCGGAAGCGGGCACGATTCAGCCCAGCGCGATGTCCAGAATCATCATCACGCTGAAGCCGACGGCGAAAAAGATCGTGCCGATGTTCGAATGCTTGCCCTCGGACATCTCGGGGATCAGCTCCTCCACGACGACATAGAGCATTGCGCCTGCCGCAAAGCTCAGAAAATACGGCAGGGCAGGGGCGACGAAGCGCGCCGCCAGCACGGTCAGCACCGCGCCGACCGGCTCGACGATGCCGGAGAGCACGCCGCCTGCAAACGCGCGCATGCGGCTCTGGCCCTCAGCGCGCAGCGGCAGAGAGATGATGGCGCCCTCCGGAAAATTCTGGATGGCGATGCCGAGCGAGAGCGCCAGCGCTCCGGCGGCGGAGATCTGGGCCGTTCCGGTCAGGTATCCGGCGTAGACGACGCCGACGGCCATGCCCTCCGGGATGTTGTGCAGCGTCACGGCGAGGATCATCATGGTCGTCCGCTGCAGCTGCGTGCGCGGGCCCTCGGCCTGACCGGCGTTGCGGTGCAGGTGGGGGATGACGCGGTCGAGCAGCAGCAGGAAGGCCACGCCGATCCAGAAGCCGACGGCGGCGGGCAGGAACGAAAGACGGCCGAGCGCGGCAGACTGATCAATTGCCGGGATGAGCAGGCTCCAGACGGAGGCCGCGACCATCACACCGGCGGCAAAGCCGGTCAGGGCGCGCTGCAGCCGGTCGCCGAGCGCTCTGCGAAGGAAGAACACGCAGGCCGCGCCGAGCGTGGTGCCGAGAAACGGGATGAGGATCCCATAGAATGTTGTCATAGGCGCCTCCTATTGTGGTTAGTATATACTAACCACATGGTAGCATAAATCGCTGCAGGATGCAAGCCGGAAATCTAGGGACCTCTGAATAAATCGCCTGCGGTGGATGCCGGATCTTTTTCGTCAATCCATCGGTATGAAAAACTTGAAATACACAAAGTATTCCTGCGTTTTCCATACCTTGACTTGCCAAAAAACCTCTCGCCATCCACTCTTGCCGATTTAATCAGAGGTTCCCTAGAAAAAATGCCCGCCGCATCCGCGGCGGGCTGGCTCAAATCAGATCGTACCGGTGATCTGCAGGGTGGCAGAGCCGGGGGTAGCGGTCCATGCGCCGGTCGCAGGATCCTGAACGGCGGAGGCGGCCGGAATCGTGATTGCGCCGGGCACGGTCCGGAACAGACCGGTCGCCGGGTCGTAGGTGTAGTTGGATGCAAGCCAGGCATCGCTGTTGTAGGTCACGGCGATATTGCGCAGGATCGGATCGAAGCGGTCGGTGACGGTAATGCCCGCGGCTGCGTCGGCCGCAGCGCCGCCGTAGTTTTCAATCGTGAACGTGTAGGTGAGCGTGCCGCTGTCGCTGACGCGGACCGGCTCAAGGGCCTTGACGATGCGAAGCTCTGCCGCTGCCGCCGCCGGGAGCGTCTCCGTCGCCGTGACGGCATCCGTCAGCCCGCCGCCGGTGACGGTCACGGTGTTCTCGATCGTGCCCTCTGCCGAGGGATCGGCAAAGGCATTGACGCGGGTCGTATAGACCAGCGTGATTACGCCGCCTGCGGGAACGCTGATGCCCTCGATGCGGATGCCGTTTGCCAGTACCGTGACGGCCGGGGCCGTCTGCAGCACGCCGTTTGTGAAATAGCGGAGCGTTCCGGGCTGATAGGTCAGCGGCGTGAGCTGCACCGTGCCGCCCGTGGCAGGAAAGTTCGTCGTGCCGAGCGTGTCGGTCACGGTCAGCCCGGTCAGCGCCGCCGCACCGGTGCTGCGCAGCTGGACGACATAGGTCACAAGGTCGCCGGTGCGGTAGCTCTCTGCGGCTGCCGTTTTTGAGGCGGTCAGGACCTGCACGAGCTCGCCCGTGACGATGTTGGAGTTGACGGTGCCGCCGTTGTAGGTCAGCGTGGCCTGATTCGTGAAGGTTGCCATAGTATTTCTCCTTTCCGGAGAGCACATCGCCCTCCTTCGACAGCATATGCCGAAGGGGGGGGCGATCGGGAACCCGGCTCAGCGCCGCAGCCAGCCTGCGGGCAGCTCCGCGAGCGGGGCCGGAAACGAGACGCGCGCGCCGATTTCGGCAAAGCGCTCTGCCAGCGGCGCGGGGATGCGGCCGTCGGGGTCCGGGCTGAGGTTCAGCATGAAATTGGCGTGGCTGGCGAAGCACTGCTCCATGAGGCCAAGCGCCCAGTCGGCGCTCTTTGGCTTTTTTTCGTCGTCGCGGTAGAACCACGTCCGCGTCAGCTTCTGGCACAGTGCGCCGGGACCGGCAAAGCCGGGCGTCAGCTCCTGCCCGGCGCCGTTTTCGAAGAAGACGACGTCCGTGCCGGAGATGCCCTCCGTGCAGCCGATATTCATGAGCAGGCAGTTCGGCTGCAGGCGCTTGACGAGGGCATCGACTTCCTCGAACGGCAGCTCGCGGTAGGACGGGCCGCCCCACGGGGCGTTCCAGCCGTCTATAATAAGATAAGGTATCTCGCCGTAGTTCGTCAGCAGCTCCGTGATCTGCCCGAGCACGAGCTCGCGCTGCGCAGGGGGAAAGGAGCGCCGCCCGATCCCGGCCGTCAGGTCGAGCACGGAGAAGTACAGGCCCGCCTGCAGACCGGCTGCGCGGAAGGCCCGCAGGAATTCCGCGACGATGTCCGTCCGGACCGTGGCCTGCGCGACGCTGTGGTTCCCAAATTCGGACGGCCAGAGTGCGAAGCCCTCGTGGTGCTTTGCCGTCAGGACGGCAAAGCGGCAGCCTGCGCTTTTGGCGATCTGCGCCCAGCGATCGCAGTCCGGCGCGCGCGGCGCCCAGTCAGATTCGGGGAAGGGATAACGGCGCGGCTCCCCGCCGTTTTCCAGATCGAATTCCCAGTCGATGATGTCGGGATTTGCATGGAACTGCACGGCGGCACTGTTCCAGTGGATAAACGTGCCGAGCCGGAGGTTGATGAAGTCGCGCTGAAGCGCACAGAGATGGTCCATTCGCGGGCCCGCCTTTCCGATTTTCTATGGGATGATTATACGGGCAAAGCAGGCGTTCGTCAAGCCTCTACACGGCGCTGCGCGAAGCGCCGCTGCAGAATGTGCATGTCGTGGAAATAGATGGGGACGAGGAAGCAGTCGGCCAGCAGCCATGCGGCGGGGTTTGCAAGGCAGATGGCGGTGTAGCCGATCCAGCGCACGACGGCAAAGCCGACAAAGCAGCGGGCGATCGTCTCAAACACCCCTGCAAACACGGCCTGCTGCGTGAAGCCGACGCCCTGAATGAGGAATCGGAGCACGTTGACAAGCGTCAGCAGGAAATAGCAGCTGGCGTTCCACACCAGAAACTGCTGCGCCAGCAGACCGATCTGGTCCCGGACGGCGGCGCTCTCCGCAGAGTCGAGGAACAGCAGCGACAGCTTGCCGCCGAAGAGGGCAAGAACGCCGAGGCCGAGGGCGGAATAGGCGAACATCAGCAGCACGCAGGCGCGCACGCCGCGGTGAATGCGGTCGAGCTTCATTGCGCCGTAGTTCTGCCCGCCGTAGACGGCCATGGTCGTGCCTGCGGCGTCGAACGGGCAGGTGAAGAGCTGGCTGACCTTGTTTGCTGCGGTGACGGCTGCGATGGAGACCGCGCCGAGGCCATTCACGGCCGTCTGCACGACGATGGTGCCGATGGCGGTGACGGAATACTGCAGGCCCATCGGCACGCCGATGGCAAACAGCCGCGTGATATGTGTGCGGCTCGGCCGCAGCTCACCGGGGCGAAAACGCAGAACGGGATAGCGCTTTCCCATGATGGCCAGACACAGCAGGCCGGAGATGGCCTGCGAGATCACGGTCGCCCACGCCGGGCCTTCCACGCCCATGCCGAGCACGGCGACGGCCAGCAGGTCGAGCGCAACGTTCAGCAGGGAGGAGAGAACGAGAAAATAGATCGGGGTCCGGGAGTCTCCGAGCGAGCGGATGACGCCGGAGACGAGATTATAAAGGATGATGGCGGGGATGCCGAGGAAAATGACGAAGATGTAGTCGTAGGCATACCGGAAAATATTGTCCGGCGTGTTCATCCAGCGCAGCACGGGCGTGCACAGCAGTGCCGTGGCCACGGTGAGCACCACGGCGAACGCAGCCGAGAGCCAGATACTGTTTGCCACAAAGCGGCGCAGCTCCGCTTCGTCGCCCTCGCCGAATTTCTGCGCCACGGGGATGACGAAACCGTTGCAGATGCCGATGCAGAAGCCGAGCACCAGAAAATTGACGGAGCTCGTCGAGCCGACGCCCGCAAGCGCGTCCATGCCGAGAAAACGGCCGACGACGAGTGTGTCTACCATATTATATAGTTGTTGGAACAGCAGGCCACCAAGCAGCGGCAGCAGAAAGCCGATGACCAGCCGCGTGGGGGAGCCGGTCGTCAGGTTCCGGGATGCGGTTTTTGCCATAAGAGTCCCTCCGGAGTCCATAGAAA
>NZ_DBFZUT010000022.1:0-58343 GCF_048519415.1 Faecousia sp.
CATGTCTTGTGTTATACTGTTTGACATGAGGAATATGGTCTCCTTTCTGGTGTGTTTGGTGTGGTAGCTTAACTATATCACAGGAGACCCTATTTCTCATACTTTTTTATTCGCTTGTCCAAGATGTATTATAGTCCTACAGATTTTTCCGCCGGAAAACGCCGCGTTGGTTGACGCGCGCGGGCGGGTATGGTATGATACCCTTATATAACCCCGGCGTGGCCGCATGGGCCTGCGCCGGTAGTGAGGAGACAGAACAGCATGGTTTTTTGGAAACGGGAGCTGCGGGAGCTGGAGGCTTCCGGGCACCGGTTCGAGGATATTTTTCGCATTTTTTCCACGGAATTCACGGACACGCCCTTTTCTCTGCAGTTTACTGCCGGGCAGACGCAGCGCATGAGCTATGCGGAGCTGACGGCTCTGACGAACCGCTTGGCGCGTGTGCTGCATGCGCACTTTGCCGGGCAGGAGGGCGCGTTTCTGGCGATCCGCATGGAAAATTCTCCCCTGTGGGTCGCGGCGTTTTTTGGCACGCTGATGGCGGGCTTTCGGCCTCTGCTGCTGAACCTGCGGCTGGACGACGCGACGCTGGCCCCGGTCGAGCAGCTGGCGGCGGGCGTTCTGACGGACCGGCCGCGCGCGGGCTGTATCGATCTGTCCGCGGCCGGTGATGCGGCGGGATTCACGCCCGTCTGGGCCGATGAGATCGCTCTGATGACCTCCGGCACGACCGGCACGCCGAAGCTCGTGCTCTATGACGGCGCGGCAATCACGGCACAGCTGCTGCAGTCTGAGAGCATCGTGCGCAAGTGCCCGGAGGTCAAGCACGACCGGCTGGCGCGCGAGCTGCGGATGCTGGCATTTTTGCCGTTCTATCATATTTTCGGCCTGATGGCCTCGCTCTTGTGGTTCATTTTCTTCGGCGTGACGTTCGTGTTTCTCGAGCGCTACGACAGCCGCAGCATCCAGTATGCCTGCAAGGTCGGCCGCGTGACGCACTTTTTTGCCGTGCCCGCCGTGTGGGAGCAGACGGCCCGCCAGCTCCTGCGCGAGGCAGAGCGGCAGGGGCAGAAGGAAAAGCTCCTGCGCGCCGTGCGCTTCTCCAACGGGCTGCAGTCCGTCTTCCCGCGGCTCGGCGCAAGGCTGGCGCGGCGCGTGCTGTTCCGCCGCGTGCGGGAACAGGCGCTCGGCACGGAGCCAATGTTCTGCATCAGCGGCGGAGGCTTCCTGCAGCCGCAGGCGGCCGAGCTGATGAACGGCCTCGGCTACGGCATGCACAACGGCTACGGCATGACGGAGACGGGCATCCTGTCCGTCGAGCTGTCGCGGCGGGCCAAATGGCGGCTGTCCGGCGGCGTCGGTCAGCCTCTGCAGGCGCTCTCCGGCGGCTGGCGCATTGCGGAAGACGGCGTGCTGGAGCTGCGCTCTCCGCTTCTATACACGGCCATGCTCGAAAACGGCGTGCGCGTGCCGCGCGATCCGGAGGCATGGTTCCGCACGCGGGACGTCTTCCGCGCCGAGGGCGGCAGGTGGTATATGGAAGCCCGGCAGGGCGACCTGATCATTGGCGCGAACGGTGAAAATCTCAGCCCGGACCTGATCGAGCAGCGCCTTGCCCTGCAGGCCGGGACGGCCAGTTGTGTGCTCGGTATGGAGCTGGAGGGCGATGAGCGCCCCGTGCTGATCGTGCAGACGGCTGCGGACGACTATGCAAGAGCCAGAGCCTCCGCTGCGGCCTATGAGGCGGTTGCCCGCCTGCCGCTGACGATGCGCCCGGCGCGTATTTTCCTGACGGAGCAGGAGCTGCCCATCAGCTTCGGCAAGCCCCGCCGCGCAGAGCTGCGCGAAAAACTGGCGGACGGCTCGATCGTCCTGGCCCCGGCGCACCGGCCGGAGCCGGAGGAGCTGACCCGGCTGGAGGACGAGAGCAGCCGCGCGCTCGTGCAGGAGCTGTGTGAGCTTCTCGGCTCCGTGACGGGGCAGACCGTCGGCCCGGACACGCAGCTCCTGCAGGAGCTCGGCGTGGACAGCCTGACGTACTACAATATTTTTTCCGCCGTTTCGGAGCGCTACGGCATCAGCCTGACGATGGATGCTGCGCACCCGCTGTTCACGGCGCGGGATTTTGCCGCTGCAGTGCAGGCGGAGCGGGAGGCGGTCGAATGAAGCTGCTGTTCCGCTGGATCAACAAGCTGCTGTGCGGCTGGAACGTCGGCCTGTATTTCCGGCCGCGCATCCGCTACGAGGGCAAGAAGTGCCTCCCGGCCTTTACACGCGGGCCGGCAATTATCATCACGAACCACAAGAACCAGATGGATTTCCTGCTGGTGCTGTATCTGTTCTATTTCCGCTATGTCCGCTGCCTCGTCGGTAAGACGTTTTATGAGTGCAACCGCTTCCTGAACTGGTGCCTGCGGATGCTCGGTGCCATCAAGGTCGACCGCTTCTCGTTCGGCATGGACTTTTTCTGCGAGTCGGTCGAGGCGCTCCGGCGCGGGCAGCTGCTGCTCATCTTCCCGGAGGGGCGCTTCTCCACGACGGGAGAAATTCTGGAATTCCGCAGCACGGCGGCCCTGCTCGCCCTGCAGACCGATGTGCCCATCATCCCCATGTGGCACTCCGTGAACTATGGCTTCGGCAAGCGCACGGACGTCGTCATCGGCGAGCCGATCCGCCTTTCGGAGCTGTGCTCTACGGCCAATCCGGACGCGGCGGAGCTTGACCGCCTGACGGCCATCCTGCGCGACAAGGTCATCGAGCTGCGCGGCATGGCGCAGGAGGCGTGAGCCATGCGGAAGCTGCTGCAGCGGCTGTGGGATATCGCCGCAGATTTTGCAAATTTTATGGGCGGCCTCGGCATGCGCCTTGTCTGGCTGCCGAAGCTCCATTTTTCGCCCGGCGCGGAGCATGTGCGCACGGACCCCGGTCCGGCGCTGTTCGTGCTGAATCACAGCTGGTGGATGGATGCCCCGATGCTGTGCCTGCTGTGCCGCCGCAGACGCATTTCCGTCGTGGCGGCGGGCGAGATGTTCACGGGCGTGCGCAGCCTTGCCATGCGCTCGCTGCGCTGCATCCCGGTCGACCGGGCCGCGGGCGCGGACCTGAGCTTCTTCCATGAGGCGCTGCGCCGCCTGCGCGCGGGCCGGTGCGTCGCCATCTTCCCGGAGGGGGCGCTCAACCCGACGGAAACGCTCCTGCCCTTCAAGCAGGGGGCGGCGCTGCTGGCCCTGCAGGCCGGGGTGCCGGTCATCCCCGTCTACAGCGCGGGGAACTATCAGCCGTTCCAGCGGCTGCAGTTCCGGTTCGGCGCGCCCATCGTGCTGACGCAGCGGCCGAACGCCGCGGGCGTGCAGGAGGCGACGCAGTGCCTGCAGGAGGCCATGGAGCGCCTGCAGGAGGAGCTTTATCTGGAGATGAAACCGAAATATCGGAAGCGTGCGGCAGAGTTTCACCGCCGTTTCCGGGAAACGACGCTCCGGCGGCAGCGGGAGCAGCAAAAAGGAGAGAGAAATCATGACGCTTGAACGCCTGATCCGTGTTGCGCAGACGGCGCTGGAGGGCTCGGAGGCAGATCTCACCCATGTAACGGTGCAGACCCGCCTGCAGGAGGACCTCGGCCTGAACAGCATCACGATGCTGATGCTCATGATCGGCATCGAGGACGAATTTTCCATCCGCTTCCCGACGGAACGCCTGCCGGAGCTGCACACCGTTGGCGATGTGGTCGCCGTCATCGAGGAGCTGCTCCATGCTCCGGCGTAAACGGCTGGCAGACCTGCCGGAACACTGGGACTTCGGCGAGCTGACGCCCGGTGCGCAGGTGCGTGTGCGGCGCAGCGGGTATTACCACCACGGCATTTACATCGGAAACGGTGAGATCGTCCATTTTGACGGCTCGCCGAATGAGCAGGATGCAGCTGCCGTGCGGGTGCGCCGCACCGGCATGGAGGAATTCCTGCGCGGCGGCCTGCCGGAGCTTCGCATCTATGGCCGTGCGGAGCGAAAGCTGCTGCGCGCGCCGGACGAGATCGCCGCAGCCGCGCTTTCTGCCGTCGGCCGCGGCGGCTATGACTACCGGACGAACAACTGTGAGCACTTTTCCAACGAATGCGCTTTTGGCGAGCACTACAGCCGCCAGAGCGGGGAGGGTAACGAATGAAAAAGTGGTGGATTGTTTTGATAGCCGTTCTGGCGATCGCCGCTGCGGCGGTCGTCGGCTATATGCTCAGCACGGCGCCGCGCGGCGTGGAGAGTCTGCAGGCCACGCAGCCGGAGACGGCCGCGCCCACGGAGCCCGCAACGGAGCCGCCGACCGAAGCGCCGACGGAGCCGCCCATGGAGGCGGGCGAGACGCTGGTCCTCAACGGGACGGAGCTTGTCACGGCCATTTCGGACGGAACGGAATACGTTTCGGCAGACGCGCTGCAGCAGGCGGGGCTTCCCCTGCCGGAGGCGGAGCCGCTTCAAAACGGCGGGACGGACTATTATGTGCTGTCCGCCGTCTCGGAGGAGAATCGCTGCGCGGAATATGTCGACGACGAGACCGGACTTCGCTATCTGACGCCCGGTGCGGCGCGCTTTTCCATCGAGCAGAGCGTGAACGTGCCGGTGCTCATGTACCATGCTGTCAGCGACAATATGTGGGGCATTGACGAGCTGTTTGTCAGCCCGGCCTCCATGGAGGAGCAGCTGCGGTATCTTGTGGACAACGGCTATGAGCCAATCTGGTTCTCCGATCTGGCGGAGCTGGAGCAGTACGAGAAGCCTGTCATCCTGACGTTTGATGACGGCTATGACGACAACTACACGGAGCTTCTGCCGCTGCTGCGGAAATACAATGTCAAAGCGACGGTGTTCATGATCGCCGATGCCATGGGCATGCAGCACAAAATGACGGAGGAGCAGGTGCGCGAGATGGCGGATTCCGGCCTCGTTTCCATCCAGAGCCACGGCCTGACTCATGCGGATATGGATGCCATGGACGAGGAGACGCTCATCCGGGAGCTTGGCGAGTCGCAGCGTATCCTGACGCGCGTGACGGGCCGTCAGCCCTCGGTGCTGTGCTATCCGACGGGCCGCTACAGCGACCTGACGCTCGAGGTCGCAGAGCGCTACTACAACTTCGGCCTGAAAATGGTCGGCGGGCAGTATAACACGGCGGACGATCCCTTCCTTGTGAGCCGCTATTACGTCTCGCGGTATACGGGCCTTGACAGCTTCGCTGCTATGGTCGCCCCTGCGGGCACATAAACAGGCCGCAAAATGCAAAACACGCAAAAGCAGGTCCTTACGGACCTGCTTTTGCGTATCAGCCTCGCAGAGTTCGCCGCCCGCAGACGGCGAACGAATTGCAATCTCTTTGTCGGAAAAGCCCGAAGGTTTTTTTCGATTTTTTTCGACAGGAAGGCCCGGCCTGCTCTACCGAGCGGCCGGGTCGTTTTCGTGATCCCTTTGAAGTAAATTATCCAGCATTTTCAGGCACACGGCGCGGAAGACTGCTTCGTCCTCCGGGCTGATGCCCTGCCGCAGCAGATGGTCGGTCTCATCGAGGCACGAGACGAACTGCGCGTGCATGGCGCGGGCCTTGTCCGTGGGCAGGAGCTGCTTGCAGCGCTGGTCGCGCGAGACCGCGCGGCGCTCGAGCAGGCCTGCGGCCTCCATGCGCTGAAACAGGCGGCTGAGCGTTGCACCGCGCAGCTGGAAGCGCTGCTCCACGTCGCGCTGCGTCAGGCAACGGCCCTCGTTGCGCAGCAGATAGTGCAGGATCATGCCCTGTGTGCCGGTCAGCTCTACAAGCCCGGCCTCCGATGCCGCTGCGTCCAGATGGCGGCGGATCTGATTGGACAGACATTTTACGACACCGCCGATGGGCTGCTCCATCTGCTGCATGGATGCTCCGCCTCCGTTTCTGCTTTTGGAATTTATAAATCTTATTATACCGCCGGATCGCGGCTCCGTCAACCGTGGAATGACAGAATTAACAAAAAATCCATTGACAATTTAGTGATATCGCCATATAATTAGCATGCTAACAATTTGAAGCAAGGAGGAATACCATGCTGAAAACCTTGGGGGCGCAGGTGAAGCAGTATCGCTGGGTCACGTTCATCACGCCCGTTTTTTCTGCGCTGGAGGCCGTGGCTGACATGTTCCTGCCGATGCTGATGTCCCAGATTATCGACAAGGGCGTCAAGGTCGGCGGACAGGCCGGTATGCAGGCCGTGCTGCACTACGGCGCGATCATGGTGGCCGTTGCCATCGGCGCGCTGCTATGCGGCATTCTGGCGGGCCGCTTCGCCTCGATCGCTTCAACGGGCTTCGCGGCGAATCTGCGGCAGGCCATGTTTGCCAACATCCAGAGCTTTTCGTTCTCGAACATCGACCGCTTCTCCACGGCAGGCCTTGTTACGCGCCTGACGACAGACGTCAGCAACGTGCAGCTCTCCTATCAGATGATCACGCGTATCTGCGTGCGCGCGCCTGTCATGCTCATCACGGCGCTCATCATGGCATTTTCCATTCACGCCAGCCTGAGCATGATCTTCGTTGCGGCCATCGTGATTCTGGCGGCTGCGCTGTCGTTCATCATCTTCAAGGCGACGGGCACGTTCAACCGCGTGTTTAAGAAGTACGACGATCTGAACGCCAGCGTGCAGGAGAACGTCGGTGCTATCCGCGTCGTCAAGGCCTTCGTGCGCGAGGATTATGAGCGCAGCAAGTTCAACAAAGCGGCCAACGCCGTCTACCGCATGTTCGTAAAGGCGGAGACCTACGTGTCGTTCAACAACCCCGTGATGATGCTGACGGTGTTCGGCAGCATGCTGGGCCTGTCGTGGCTCGGCGCAAAGGCCATCGTGCTTGAAGGCTTCACGGAGGGCGGCCTGATGAGCCTGTTCAGCTATGTCATGAGCATCCTCATGAGCCTGATGATGATCTCCATGATCTTTGTCATGATGAGCATGAGCGTGGCAAGCGCCCGCCGCATCTGCGAGGTGCTGAACGAAAAGGCCGACCTCACCAGCCCGGCGCAGGCGCTCACGGCCGTTCCGGACGGCAGCGTGGATTTTGACCACGTCAGCTTCTCCTACCGGCAGGGCAAGGGCAAGCCCGTCCTGCAGGACATCGACCTGCACATCGAGGCCGGGCAGACCATCGGCATCCTCGGCGGTACGGGCAGCGCGAAGTCGAGCCTCGTCAACCTGATCTCCCGCCTGTACGATGTATCGGAGGGCAGTGTTCGCGTCGGCGGGCACGATGTGCGTGAATATGACCTGACGACGCTGCGTGACGAGGTCGCGGTCGTGCTGCAGAAGAACGTGCTGTTCTCCGGCACGATCCTGGAAAACCTCCGCTGGGGCAACGCGGAGGCCACGCAGGAGGAGTGCGAGCGTGTCTGCCGTCTTGCCTGCGCGGACGATTTTATTCAAGCCATGCCGCAGGGCTATGAGACCTACATCGAGCAGGGCGGCACGAATGTCTCCGGCGGGCAGAAGCAGCGCCTGTGCATCGCCCGCGCCCTGCTGAAAAAGCCGAAGATCCTCATCCTCGACGATTCGACGAGCGCCGTCGATACCGCGACGGACGCGCGCATTCGCAAGGCCCTGCGCGAGGAGATCCCGAATACGACGAAGATCATCATTGCCCAGCGCATTTCCAGCGTGCAGGACGCCGACCGCATCCTTGTTCTGGACGAGGGCCGCGTCAACGGCTTCGGCACGCATGAGCAGCTGCTTGCCTCGAACCGCATCTATCAGGAGGTCTATCAGGGGCAGACGCAGGGCGGCGGCGACTTCGACGAGAAGGAGGGTGCATAATATGGCGACGAAACCGATGCGCGGCCCTGCCGGGCGCGCGATGCACGCCACGGAACGGCCGAAGAATACCGGCAAGACCATGCGCCGCACCATGGCCTTCATCCTGAAGCACTATAAGTGGCACTGCCTTGCCGTCGTGATCTGCATCGTCCTGACGGTGCTGGCCCAGCTGAACGGCACGCTGTTCCTGCAGAAGCTCTATGACAGCTACCTTTCCCCCATGCTGGAGAGCGGCAGCACGGACTTCACGCCCCTGCTGCACAAGCTCATCCAGGTCGGCGCGGTCTACGCCATCGGCGTGCTGTGCTCGTGGGGCTATACCCGCCTGATGGTCAATGTCTCGCAGGGCACGATGCGCAACTTCCGCGAAAAGCTCTTCGGCCATATGGAGAGCCTGCCCATCTCGTATTTCGACACGCATTCCCACGGCGACATCATGTCCGTCTACACGAACGATATCGACACGCTCCGCCAGTTCATCGGCCAGAGCCTGCCGCAGCTGTTTTCCAGCATCATCAGTATCGTGAGCGTGTTCGTCAGCATGATCGTGCTCAATGTGCCGCTGACGCTGCTGACGCTCGTCATGGTGGCTCTGATGCTGTTCGCCACGAAGAAGATCGCCGGGAAGTCAGGCAAGTTCTTCGTCCGGCAGCAGCAGGACCTCGGCAAGGTCAACGGCTATATCGAGGAAATGATGCAGGGCCAGAAGGTCGTGAAGGTCTTCAACCACGAGCAGGCCGCCATCGAGCGCTTCAACGAGCTCAACGAGCAGCTGCGCGACAGCTCCTGCCGTGCCAACAGCTATGCAAACGTCCTCATGCCGGTCAACGCCCAGCTCGGCAACGTCAGCTACGTGCTGTGCGTCGTGGCGGGCGCGGCGCTGGCGCTGCATGGCTATGTCGGCCTGACGCTCGGCACGCTCGCGGCGTTCATGACGCTCAACCGCAGCTTTAACCAGCCCATCACGCAGGTCAGCCAGCAGCTGAACTCCGTCGTTATGGCCATGGCCGGTGCGGAGCGCGTGTTCCGTCTGCTCGATGAAAAGTCCGAGACGGATGAGGGCTATGTGACCCTTGTCAACGCGGTCGAGCATCCGGACGGCACGCTGACCGAGAGCGAGAAGCGCACCGGCGTGTGGGCGTGGAAGCATCCGCATCAGGCGGACGGCACCGTGACCTATACGAAGCTCGCGGGCGACGTGGTGTTCCACGATGTGGACTTCGGCTATACGCCGGAGAAGATCGTTCTGCACAACATCGATCTCTATGCGACGCCGGGCCAGAAGATCGCCTTTGTCGGCTCGACGGGCGCAGGCAAGACGACGATCACGAACCTCATCAACCGCTTCTATGACATCGCGGACGGCAAGATCCGCTATGACGGCATCAATATCAACAAAATTCGCAAGGACGACCTGCGCCGCAGCCTCGGCATGGTCCTGCAGGATACGCACCTGTTCACCGGCACGGTCATGGAGAACATCCGCTACGGCCGTCTGGATGCTACGGACGAGGAATGCATCGCTGCGGCGAAGCTGGCCAATGCGGACGGCTTTATCGAGCGCCTGCCGAACGGCTATGACACCATGCTGACGAGCGACGGCGCGAACCTCAGTCAGGGCCAGCGCCAGCTGCTTGCCATTGCGCGCGCCGCCGTGGCAGACCCGCCAGTGCTGATCCTTGACGAGGCGACGTCCTCCATCGACACGCGCACGGAGGCGCTTGTGCAGGCCGGTATGGACGGCCTGATGAAGGGCCGCACGACGTTCGTCATCGCCCACCGGCTTTCGGCGGTGCGGAATGCGGACTGCATCATGGTCCTTGAGCAGGGCCGCATCATCGAGCGCGGCACGCACGACGATCTCATCGCCCAGAAAGGCCGCTATTACCAGCTCTATACCGGCAAAAAGCCGGAGAAATAAAACCAAAGACGCTGCAGCTTTTTCGTGGCTGCAGCGTCTGTTTTACTTTTTCGGCAGGATGACGCGGAACGTCGAGCCCTGCCCGGGGGCGCTGTCGACCTCGATGACACCGTCGGACAGCTCGACGATGCGCTTGACGAGCGGCAGGCCGAGGCCGTTTCCCATGGCCTTGCGGGAGCTGTCGCCCTGATAGAATTTCTCGAAAATGCGCGCTTGCACCTCGGGCGTCATGCCGCAGCCGTGGTCCATGACGGAGACGACGGCGCATTCCGTCTGGTCGAGCAGGCGCAGGAACAGCTCCTGCCCCGGCTCACTGAATTTGATGGCATTGCCGATGAGGTTCGTCCAGACCTGCAGCAGCAGCGGCTCGCAGGCCGTCACGCTCACGGCGTCCAGCTCGGCACGAAAGCTCAGCGACTTTTCCTCCCACTGCGGCTCGAGCATCACAACGGCCTGCCGCAGCTGCTCATCGAGGCGGAACGTGCTGCGCTGGTCGGAAAGCGACTGATTTTCGAGCTTTGAGAGCATGAGGATGTTGCCGACGAGCGTGGAGAGGCGGTGCGTGTTATAGAGGATCTTGTCCAGATATTCGTCGCGCTCCGCCTGCGTCAGGCCGGTGTCCTGCAGGAGCATGGCATAGCCCTCGATGGCGGTCAGCGGCGTCTTGAATTCGTGTGAGACGCTGGAGACAAAGTCGTTTGTGACGTTGTTGATCCGGTTCATCTCGCGCACGAGTGCGTTGAAGTTCCGCAGGGTCGTCTGCACCTCTTCAAGCTTACTCGGGTCTTCGACCGTGATGCTGTAGTTGCCGCGCGCGACCTCGCGCGAGGCCTTGCTCAGCTTGACCATCGGGGCCAGCACGCGCCGCCCGACGAGAAAGCTGGCGCTGCCGCTTGCGGCGGCCGCCACGAGCAGCAGGGCCACGAGCGTGGAGACGTTGATGTGGCCGATGACGCCGAGCTGCTGCAGGGCCGTCAGCGCGCCGACAACGGCGCCGAACGAGATGATGACGACGATGGCGATGATGAGCAGGTAATACGTCCGCAGACGCAGGGAAAAGCGTTTATCCTTCTTCATGCTTCCGCTCCGCCTTATAACCGATGCCCCGAACGGTTATGATCTCAAAGTCCTGATTTTCCCGGAAACGGTCGCGCAGCCGGTTGATGTGCACGTCCACCGTGCGGGGGTCCGTGTGGGTGTCGATGCCCCAGATGTCGTCCATGAGCTGCTGCCGCGTGAAGATGTGCCCCGGCGAGGAGACGAGCTTGTATAGCAGCAAAAATTCCTTCTGCGGCAGGACGGTCTGCACGCCGCCCGTCAGAACGGAGAACGAGTCGAATTCGAATGTCGTTGTGCCAAGCGTCTGCCGCCGGTCCGCGACCATCTGCGCGCGCCGCAGCAGGGCGTTGATGCGCAGCACGAGCTCGTTGACGTTGATGGGCTTGACCAGATAGTCGTCCGCCCCGGCCAGAAAGCCGAACTGCATGTCCTGAAAGCCGTCGCGCGCCGTGATCATCAGCACGGGGATAGTGCTGCCGCTGTCGCGCAGGCCGCGCACCAGCGCATAGCCGTCCAGCTGCGGCATCATGATGTCCGAGACGATGAGGTCGATATAGTCGCGCTCGAGGACCTGCAGCGCCTCCACACCGTCGGCTGCGCCGATGGGCTGGAAGCCGTGGCGCGTCAGTACGCGGCAGAACAGCTGCCGCAGCTCGGCGTCGTCCTCGGCAACGAGAATCTTGAACATGGGGATCCCTCCGTTTCCGTCTTCTCAGTATACCACAGACGGCCGGATTTTGGAACGGAAAATTTCCGGTTTATGAACTGAAATTCATAATCGGTTGACGCAGAATTGATAATTCCGGGATATGATATCAGTAGAAATAGGAAAAGGACGGAAACGGAATTGAAAAATAAAATGTCGCGGCAGGAACGCCGCGAGGCGCGCCTGCGGCAGGAAAAGCTGCGCCTGCAGAAGAAAAGCAAGCTGACGCTCGTCGTCTATGCCGTGATCCGGCTCATCGTGATCGGCGTGCTCATCCGCTCTGCCTTCAACGGCCAGATCGAGAGCGTCTATACCTGCCTTCTGACGCTCGTGCTGCTGCTCCTGCCCTCCATTCTGGAGCGGAAGCTGGGGGTACGCCTCCCGGCCGGCCTGGAGATCACGGTCGTCATCTTCATCTTTGCAGCGGAGATCCTCGGCGAGATCGCCTGCTTCTATGTGACGGTCCCGTTCTGGGATAAGGCCCTGCATACGACGAGCGGCTTTATCTATGCGGCGGTCGGCTATTCCATGGCGGACGTTCTGAACCGCCACAAGAAGGTCAGCTTCGAGCTTTCGCCGCTGTTTCTGGCGCTCGTGGCGTTCTGCTTCTCCATGACGATCGGCGCGGTGTGGGAAATTTTTGAATTCTCCATGGATAACCTGTTCCACAAGGATATGCAGAAGGACACAGTCATCCAGCAGATCACCTCCGTGGCGCTCGACCCGACGAACCGCAACATTCCCATCACCATTTCAAACATTCAGGATGTCGTCGTGAACGGCGAGAGCCTCGGCCTCGGCGGTTATCTGGACATCGGCCTGTATGACACCATGGGCGACCTGATCGTCAATCTTATCGGCGCGGTCGTGTTCAGCGTCATCGGCTATTTCCATCAGAAGCACCGCAAAAAGTCCGTTGTGACGCAGCTGTTCGTCCCGCAGGTGGACGAAAAAGAGGAGGATGTGCAGCATGAATGATAAGGAGCACCGCAATCTGGAGCGCGCGGGAAAGGCGGATACGGACCGGATCCTGACGATCCCCAATGTGCTAAGCTTTTTCCGGCTGGCGCTCATTCCCGTGATCATCGTACTGTATGCAAAGAATGAGGTCTGGTGGGCGTTCGGCATGCTCGTGCTGTCCGGCGTGACGGACGTTGTGGACGGCTGGGTCGCGCGGACGTATCACATGGTCTCGAATTTCGGCAAGGCCATCGACCCCGTTGCCGACAAGCTGACGCAGATCGCCGTGCTGCTGTGCCTCATGCCTATGAAGTGCTGGTGGGTCGTCGGCATTCTGGTTTTGAAAGAGGTCTCCATCGGCATCATGACGCTCCTGACCCTGCACCACACCGGCATGGTCTACGGCGCGGGCTGGTACGGCAAGCTGTGCACGGCCGTGATCTACCTTTCCATGTTCGTCCTGATGCTCTGGCGGACGGCGCCGGACTGGTTCCTGTATGCGGATGCCGCGCTCTGCGCCTGCCTGATCCTGCTGGCGTTTGTGAAGTATGCCATCCGCTACGGCGGCATTCTGCGGGAGGCGCGCGCAGACGGCGCGCGGAAGCAGGCATGAATGCGCCGATCCTCTCGTTTTTTGCGGCGCATGCCCCGCGGCAGGCGCTGCACCGCGGCCGCAGGAGGCGCTTCTTCCGCTGCCCGGCCTGCAGAGCCGTGCAGATCGTCCCGGCAGGCTGCGGCCAGACGAAGATCGTCTGCCGCAAGTGCGGGGAGATATTCTTACGGAGAACTTGAATACGACAGGGGGCCGCTTATGGAGGGGCTCCATAAGGAGGAAGGCAGTGCAGAATTTGTGCTGCCTTCTTTTATACGATTCGAAAACGGATCGATACTGGATTATTGGTGACAAAACCCGATGCTCGCTGTATCTGTGGACAAAATGATATTCCGGGCTTTGCCCGGAGTGATATTTTCCTTTTCGGAACGTGATAGAAAAGCCTCCCGGCTTTTGTGATATTATATTCGCCGGTGAAACTGCCGCAGGCAATATCACGATGCGAAGCATAATATCACTGTCCGAAGGACAATATCACTCGCCGTCAGGCGAATATAACTGAGGCGCACTTCCGGAGTGCGCCTCTCGTGCGGCCTCCTTTTTGCGGGAACTTCCGGTGCTCTGCTGCGTCTAAGCAACAGAACATCTGCAAAGGAGGAATCACGCATGAAGCTGAAACAACTCATCTGCCTGCTGCTGGCAGCACTGCTGCTCGGGGCCTGCGGCAGTCCCGCCGCTCCGACGGAGGCAACGGAGGAAACGAAGCCGACCGATGCCGGGCTGGACCCGGTCGTTCCGAGTGATGCCGTCGAGTCGTCGGAAAAGCCGGAGCCGGTCGAGGATCTGACCGTACCGGATCAGACGGCGGCGGTAGGCGGGGCGAATTTCGCGCTCGGTCTGCTGCGCAGCGCGGCAAAGCCCGACGCCACGACGATCCTCTCGCCGTATTCCGCCCTGCTGGCCCTCGGCATGGCCGCAAACGGCGCGGGCGGCCGCACGCTGGAGGAGATGGAATATGCCCTCGGCGCGAAGCTGGACGATCTGAATGCCTGGCTTGCTTCCTGCCGCGCGGCGGAGGACGGCGAGGTCGTCTCCGCAAATTCGATCTGGACACGGAATGGAACCGTGCAGCTCCTGCCGGAGTTCCGGCAGACCATGGAGCAGAAATACGGCGCGGAGGTCCATGCCGGGGACCTCAGTGTTGCGGCCATCAACGAATGGGTCGATTCTAACACGAAGGGGCGCATCAAAAAGCTCCTGGAGCAGGATGACCCGAGCATCGTGACCTATCTCATCAACGCCATGACATTCGACGCAGAGTGGGCCAGCCCCTATGAGCCGCAGAGCTGCAGCGAGGGTACGTTCCACGCGAGCGACGGCACGGAGCAGACCGTGACCTACCTGTCCGGTGAAGAGCGCGGCTATCTTGAGGTCGCGGGCGCAACAGGCTTTGTGAAGCACTATTCCGGCGGACGCTATTCCTTTGCGGGCCTTCTGCCTGCCGAGGGCACCACACCGGAGGAGCTGCTCGAGGCGTTGGACGGCGCGACACTGTTGAATGCCCTCTGTGAGCCGCAGGCGAAAAAAGTCTATACGCGCATGCCGAAGTTCACGGCATCCACGACGGCGTCGCTGCGGCCCGTGCTTGAGGCCATGGGCA
Organism: Faecousia sp.; assembly: GCF_048519415.1. Lineage (NCBI taxonomy): Bacteria > Bacillati > Bacillota > Clostridia > Eubacteriales > Oscillospiraceae > Faecousia > Faecousia sp. The sequence continues at coordinate 14,674 of NZ_DBFZUT010000022.1, forward strand.
TGCAGACGGCCTTTACGGACGCGGCGGATTTCTCCCTGCTGTCCGATACGCCCCTGAAGATCGACGCAGTCCAGCAGAAGACCTATCTGCAGGTCGATGAGAGCGGCACGATCGGTGCGGCCGTGACGAGCCTTCCCATCATGGAGACAACGGCTGTGGAGACGGAGCCGCCAAAGTATGTCGAGCTCACGCGCCCGTATCTCTGCGTGATCTTCGACCATGAGACGCAGAGCATCGTCTTCCTCGGGATTGTGAATCAGATCTCATAACCTGCAGCCCGTGCGCGGAAAATTCCGCGCACGGGTTGATTTTTTCCCCCATTAGTGGTATAACTAGTGATACAAGTTATACAAATCGGAAATGGAGGAACGACCATGGGAAACAATGGCTTCCCGGAGGGAAAATACATGACGACCGTGAAGGTCGGGCCGAAGGGGCAGATCGTCATCCCGGCCGAGGTGCGCGAAATGTTCGGTATCGCGCCGGGCGACCAGCTTCTGCTGCTGGCAGACACGGAGCAGGGCATCGCTCTGCCGCCCAAGGCACAGGCCGGGCAGATCTTTGCGGCCATTACGGCGGCAATGCCGAAGAGAAAGGATGACAAAGCATGAACGCCATTGAGACCCATGCCCTGACGCGCCGCTTCGGTGCGCACACGGCCGTGGACGGGCTGGACCTGACCGTCCGGCAGGGCGAGCTGTTTGCCCTGCTGGGCGTGAACGGAGCGGGCAAGACGACGACGCTGCGCATGCTCTCGGGCCTGCTGCAGCCGACGGGCGGCGAGGCGGACATCCTCGGCTTTCGCCTGACGCAGCAGCCGCAGGAGATCAAGCGGCGCATCAATCTCTCCCCGCAGGAGACGGCCGTTGCGCCGAACCTGACGGTACGGGAGAATCTCGAGCTTATCGCCGGGATCTACGGCGCATCGCGCCGGGAGGCCGCGCAGCGCGCGGCGGAGACGATCGCGGAGTTCCATCTGGGCGAGGTAGAGCGCAGCCGGGCCAAAACGCTCTCCGGCGGCTGGCAGCGGCGGCTTTCCATCGCTATGGCGCTGATCTCGCAGCCGCAGCTCGTATTTCTGGATGAGCCGACGCTCGGGCTGGATGTGCTGGCGCGGCGGGAGTTGTGGCAGGTCATCCGAAGCCTGCGCGGCAGAGTGACCGTCATCCTCACCACGCATTATCTCGAGGAGGCGGAGGCGCTTTCCGACCGCATCGGCATCCTGTCGCACGGCAGGCTGCGTATCTGCGGCACGGCGCAGGAGCTGTGCGCCGCGGCGGGCGAGACGCGCTTTGAGGAGGCCTTTATCAAGCTGGCAGGGGAGGGAGTCCAATGAGAAGAATGCGCTTTTTTGCCTCGCGCAACGCGCGCGAAATTCTCCGCGATCCGATCAGCGTCGGCTTCGGCGTCGCGTTTCCCATCCTGCTGCTCCTGCTGCTGAGCTTCCTGAAGCGACATATCCCGGCGGAGGCCCACATGACGCTCTTTGAGCCGGAGCAGCTTGCGCCGGGCGTCAGCGTGTTCAGCCTGAGCTTTCTGGCGCTGTTTTCCGCGCTGCTGCTCTCACGCGACCGCTCGTCGGCCCTCATCCTGCGGCTGTATGCCTCGCCGCTGACGGGGCGGGATTTCATCCTCGGCTATCTGCTGCCCATGCTCCCCATGGCGCTGGCACAGACGCTTGTGTGCCTGCTGGCGGCCATCCCGCTCGGCCTGCCGGTGTCGTGGCGCATTCTGGCCTGCACGGCGGTCAACGTGCCCATCGCGCTTGTGAATTTGGCGCTCGGGATGCTGTGCGGCACGCTGCTGCCGGAAAAGGCCGTCGGTGGGATGTGCGGAGCCTTGCTGACCAATGTCTCGGCGTGGCTCTCCGGCATCTGGTTCTCGCTCGACCTTGGCGGAAAGGTTTTCCGCCGCATCGCCTACGCGCTCCCGTTCGCCAACGCCGTCGACGCGGCGCGGGCCGCTCTGGCAGGGGACTGGGGCGGCATGTTCCCACAGCTCTGGATCGTTCTGGCATGGGCCTTTGGCCTGCTGACGGCGGCCATTGTGATCTTCCGCAGAAAAATGACCGCAAGATAAATTTCCGGTGCACCGATTTTCGGTGCACCGTTTTTTTCCTTGACAGGGAAAGCCGAGTATGCTACTATGAAAAAATGTTAAGACTGTCTAACTTTGGAGGGAGAAGCCATGACCTTAAAGGAGCTTCCTGTTGGAAAAAGCGGGCTCATTACGGCGGTCGGCGGCGAGGGGATCCTGCGCTGCAGACTGCTGGATATGGGCCTGATCCCCAATACGCGCGTGACGGTGCAGAAGATCGCCCCGATGGGTGACCCCATGGAGATTCGCCTGCGCAGCTATGAGCTGACGCTTCGCATGGACGACGCGGCGCAGATCGAGATCCTGCCGGAGGTGGGCGCATGATCTTTGCACTGGTCGGAAATCAGAACTGCGGCAAAACGACGCTGTTCAATCAGCTCACCGGGTCCAACCAGCATGTCGGCAATTTTCCCGGCGTGACGGTCGACAGCAAGGAGGGCGTGATGCGCGGCGCAAAGGGCTGCAGCGTCGTCGATCTGCCGGGCATCTATTCTCTGCGACCCTATACGGCCGAGGAGATCGTGACCCGCGATTTTATCCTGAATCAGAAGCCGGACGGCATCATCAATATCGTCGATGCCACGAATATCGAGCGCAACCTCTATCTGACGCTGCAGCTTCTTGAAATGCAGATCCCGATGGTGCTGGCGCTCAACATGATGGACGAGGTGCGCGGCAACGGCGGCACCATCGATGTGCAGAAAATGTCCGATGAACTCGGCATTCCGGTCGTTCCCATCGCCGCGGCGAAGAACGAGGGCATTGAGGATCTGGTCGAAAGCGCCGTGCGCGTCGCGCATACGCGTACGCTGCCGAAGCGCGTGGATTTCTGCGACGACGGTCCGGTGCACCGCTGCATCCACGCCGTCTCGCACCTGATCGAGGATCACGCGCAGGCTGCCGGGATGGCCCGGCGCTTTGCGGCGACGAAGCTCATCGAGGGCGACGAGGACATCATCAGCCGCCTCCTGCTCAATCAGAACGAGCTGGAGATGGTCGAGCACAGCATCGTCGAGATGGAGGACGAGGGCAAGCTGGACCGCAATGCCGCCATTGCCTCCATGCGCTATGACTACATCGAGCGCCTGTGCTCCAAAACCGTGGTCAAGTGCCGCGAGAGCCGCGAGCATCTGCGCAGTGTGCGCATTGACCGCGTGCTGACGAACAAATATGCAGCCCTGCCGATCTTTGTCGGCATCATGCTGCTGATCTTCTGGCTGACGTTCGACGTGGTCGGCGCGGGCCTGCAGGACCTGCTGGCGCTGGGCATCAGCCGCCTGAGCGCGGTGGTCGACCATGGCCTCACGGCCTATGGCATGAACCCGGTGGTACATAGCCTTATCATCGACGGCATTTTTGCCGGCGTCGGCAGTGTGGTGAGCTTCCTGCCCATCATTGTGGTCATGTTCTTCTTCCTGTCCATTCTGGAGGATACGGGCTATATGGCGCGCGTCGCCTTTGTGATGGACAAGCTCCTGCGCAAGATCGGCCTGTCCGGCCGCAGCTTCGTGCCGATGCTCATCGGCTTCGGCTGCACGGTCCCCGCCGTGATGGCAACGCGGACGCTGCCGTCCGCTCGCGACCGCCGCCTGACGATCCTGCTGACGCCGTTCATGAGCTGCTCGGCCAAGATCCCGATCTATGCCGTGTTCACGGCGGCATTCTTCCCGCAGCATGCTGTGCTCGCTATGGCGCTGCTCTACTTTGGCGGCATGGTCGTCGGCGTGCTCATCTCCCTTCTGCTGAATCACACGGTGTTCCGCGGAAATCCCGTCCCGTTCGTCATGGAGCTGCCGAATTATCGCCTGCCGACGCTCAAGAGCGTGGCCATGCTCCTGTGGGACAAGGCGCGCGACTTCCTGCAGCGCGCGTTTACGGTCATTTTCGTGGCGACGCTTGCCATCTGGTTCCTGGAGTCGTTTGACCTGCACCTGAATTTCGTGACGGACAGCAGCAGGAGCCTGCTTGCGTCCGTCGGGCGCATCCTCGCGCCGGTGTTCCGCCCGCTGGGCTTTGAGGACTGGCGTGTGACGACGGCTCTCATCACCGGCTTTACGGCCAAGGAGGCCGTGGTCAGCACGCTCGGCATCCTGACCGGCGCGGGAACGGAGCACCTGAGCGCGGCGCTCTCCGGCCTGTTCACGCCGCTGTCGGCCGTGAGCTTCCTGACGTTCACCCTGCTCTACACGCCGTGCGTCGCGGCCATTGCGGCCATCGGGCGCGAGCTGGGCGGCAGGCTGCGTGGCGCAGTCGTTGCGGTGTTCCAGTGCGTTGTAGCCTGGTGCGTTGCGGCGGGGCTGTATCAGCTCCAGCTGCTGATCGCCTGACGCATGGGCTGGCTGGAATGGGTCGTGCTGGCGCTGCTGGCGGCATGGCTGGCTGTGTCGCTTTGGCGCATGCTGCACCACCGCGGCTGCGGCTGCGGCGGCTGCAGTGGAGACTGCGCCCACTGCCGGACGTCCTGCGGAAAAGAAGACAGATAAAGGGGATGCGGCCGCATCCCCTTCAGACTGTCAAAAAACCTGCTTAGCCGAAAATTTCGGAGGGAAGGATAGTGTGAAAGGAAACCGTCAGGGTTTCCTTTCGCGTCAAATAACCCGCCGCAGCGGCAGAATTGCAAAATAGTGCTACAAAATTATATTTTGCAATTCGGAAAGCAGCTTGTCTAAAAAGTCCCTTTGGACTTTTTAGACAAGCTGAGGGGGATGCGGCCGCATCCCCTTTTGCTTTGACATCCGGCGGAAGATGTGCTATACTTTCCCAGTATTGGCATAGAATCGAACAGATAACCGGAAAGAAGGTTTTTCATGAATTTTATCGAATGGCTGAAGGTCATCTTGCTCGGCATCGTGGAGGGCATCACGGAATGGCTCCCCATCAGCAGCACGGGCCATCTGATCCTGACGGACGCCATCTGGCCGCTGCAGCAGTCGGATGCGTTCAAGGAGATGTTCAACGTTGTCATCCAGCTCGGCGCGATCCTTGCTGTTGTGGTGCTCTACTGGAGCAAGCTCTGGCCCTTCCACCGTAAGCGCATCCCGCAGCGCTCGTGGTTCGCCCAGCAGAGCACGAACGGCTTCGTGGGCGGCCTGCAGCGCTTCGGCGACCGTTATTGCTGCATGGACAAGATCGTCATGTGGCTGAAGATCGCGGTGTCCTGCCTGCCTGCCATGCTCATCGGCCTGCCGCTGAACGACTGGCTCGACAAGCACTTTTATAACCCGACCGTCGTGGCCCTGATGCTGCTGCTCTATGGCGCCGGCTTCCTGTTCGTCGAGCGGTATAACCGCAGCCGCAAGCCGCGCGTGAATTCCATCGCTTCGCTGCGCTGGTCGGATGCGCTGCTCATCGGCGTGTTCCAGGTGCTCGCGCTCATCCCCGGCACGTCGCGCTCCGGTGCGACCATTCTCGGCGGCATCCTCATCGGCACGTCGCGCGAGGTCGCCGCGGAATACACGTTCTTCCTCGCCGTGCCCGTGATGTTCGGCGCGTCGCTGCTGAAGATCGTGAAATTCGGCGCGATCAGCGGCACGGAGCTTGGCGTGCTGCTCGTCGGCATGGCGGTCGCCTTCGGTGTGTCCATCCTGGCCATCCGCTTCCTCATGGGCTATATCCGCAAGCACGACTTCACGGCATTTGGCTGGTATCGCATCGGCCTCGGCCTGCTCGTGCTGCTGTACTTCTATGTGATCCGCTGATATCAAGCGGGACCGCCTCACAAAGAGAGGCGGTCCCGGTATTTATATGTACTTGATTTCGAGGCTGCCGAAGCTGAGATCGGCATCCAGCAGGATCTGTGCCTCGGGATGTTCACAGGGCGTCCCGCGCTGATCGAGGCTGGCTGCCGTCGTGTCCTTCCCGGAGACCGTGACGGCGAAGCGGTCCGGCACGAGCAGCGTCAGGCTGCCGAAATTCGTCTCGACGGTCAGCGGGCAGTTGTCCTGCACGGCCTCGCAGCCGGACAGGTCGACGGTGAAGTCTCCAAAGCTCGCCTCGATCCTGCCGCTGCGCAGGAGCGGCGTCACGACCGGCACGCGGCAGGAGCCAAAGCTCAGCTCGCAGCTCAGGTGGCCGTTATCGCAGTGCGTGTTCTGCGTGAATTTCCCGCCGTAGGAGGCGCGCACATGGTGCTGCTTCCGCCTGCGGCCGCAGAAATAATCGACCAGCAGGCTCACGCCCCACAGCAGCAGAAAGACCGGGATCAGGACGCTCCAGCGGAAGCCGATGGACAGAAAGCCGAATGCGGTCAGCAGCGAATAGCCGCCTACGAGCATCAGGCCGATGCTGAAGCAGGAGAAGCGGTGCGTCAGCATGCTCAGACCGCCCAGCAGCAGGGCGGATGTCCAGAGGATCGTCCAGACGGATACATCGAATTTTCCCAGCGCATTGACAAGAAACAGCGCACCGATGGCGAGGACGTAGATCGCGAACCACAGCCCGCTGCGTGCGGCGCTGCCGATGGTGTAATCCAGAATGTGTTCCTTCTCCTCCGGCTTGATGACCTCTGCCTCGTGTACGCGCTCCTCCTTCGGTGGTGTGCGGCCGAGCAGCTCATCCACGCTGATGCCGAAGATGGAGGCAAGCTCCGGCAGAATGGTGATGTCGGGGCAGGAGAGGTTGTTCTCCCATTTGCTCACCGCCTGTGCGCTCACGCCGACGCGCTGCGCCAGCTGCTCCTGCGTCATGCCCAGCCGCTTGCGGTGATAGGCAATGCGCTTTCCAAGCGTTCCCTGTTCCATTGTGATTTTCCTCCTTCATGTTCTGGCATTACCATATCATGAATTGGCCGAAAAAGCTATCATCCGGTCGTTCATTTTGCAAAAAACCGCCGCTCAACTTCCGGTTGAGCGGCGGTTGTGCCTTTCAAAACGACAATGCCCGGCGCTTTCGCGCCGGACATTGGAGAAATCAGGTTTACTTCTTCTCGGACTCAGCGATCTCCTTCAGGGCATCCTTGCGGCTGAAGTTCGCGCGGCCCTTCTCATCGAAGCCCATGAACTTGACCCACGTCATGTCGCCGACGTTCAGAACGTCCTCGACCTTTTCGACGCGGCGGTTTTCAAGCTTGGAGATGTGGACCATGCCGTCGTGGCCCGGAGCGATCTCGACGAACGCGCCGATCGGCAGGATGCGGACGACCTTGCCGTAGTACAGGGCGCCGACCTCGGGGACGAAGCAGATGTCGTCGATCATCTTCTTGGCGGCGTAGCCCGCAGCGGGATCGACCGCAGCGATGAAGACGTTGCCGTCGTCGTCGATGTCGACCTTGGCGCCGGTATCGGCGCAGATCTTCTGGATGGTCTTGCCGCCGGAGCCGATGACCTCGCGGATCTTCTCGACGGGGATCTTCATGGAGATCATCTTCGGAGCGTACTCGGAGACGTCCGCGCGCGGCTCGGAGATGCAGGGGAGCATGACCTTGTCCAGAATTTCAAGACGGGCCTTGCGGCAGCGCTCGAGTGCGTCGGCAATGATCTCCATCGTCAGGCCCTTGTTCTTCAGGTCCATCTGAATGGCGGTGACGCCTTCCGTCGTACCGGCGACCTTGAAGTCCATCTCGCCGTGGAAGTCTTCCACGCCCTGAATGTCCGTGAACGTGCGCCATGCGCCGGTCTCCTGATCGGAGATGAGGCCGCAGGAAATGCCGGCGACCGGGCGCTTGATGGGAACACCGGCGTCCATCAGTGCCAGCGTAGAGCCGCAGATGGAGGCCTGCGACGTCGAGCCGTTGGAGGACAGGACCTCGGAGACGACACGGATGGCATACGGGAACTCCTCAACGCTCGGGATCACAGGCAGCAGGGCCTTCTCGGCGAGGGAGCCATGGCCGATCTCGCGGCGGGAGGTGGAGCGGCTTGCTCTGGCCTCGCCGGTGGAGAACGACGGGAAGTTGTAGTGGTGGATATAGCGCTTCGTCTCTTCCGGATAGATGGTGTCGAGCTTCTGCGCGGCGGACAGTGTGTTGAGCGTGCAGATGGACAGGACCTGCGTCTGGCCTCTGGAGAACAGGCCGGAGCCGTGGACGCGCGGCAGAACGCCGACCTCGGCGTCGAGCGGGCGGATCTCGTCCATCTGGCGGCCGTCGACGCGCTTGCCCTCGAGCAGCCACTTCTTGACGACCTTCTTCTGCATCTTATACAGGCAGACCTCGATGTTGACGTCGAAGTCCTCATACTTTTCGGCGAACTTGTCGGCGAAATCGCGGCGGGCCGCGGTCAGGCGCTCCTCGCGGACGTTCTTGTCGTCGGTGTCGAGGGCATATTCGATCTGGTTCATGCCATAGGCGCACAGATCGTCGAGCAGGTCGTGGTTGACGGCTGCCTTTTCAAACGTGAACTTCGGCTTGCCAATGGTCTCGACGATGGTGTTGATGAACTTCACGACCTCCATGTTCGTCTCATGGGCGATGCGGATGCACTCGAGCACGATGCTCTCCGGGGCTTCCTTGGCCTCGGTCTCGATCATGACGACCTTCTCGAACGTTGAGGCGATGCACACGAAGCACTCGGAGGCGCTGCGCTGCTCGGCAGAGGGGTTGATGACGTACTGGCCGCCGACATAGGCGACGTTCGTCGTGGCGATCGGGCCGTTCCAGGGGACGTCGGAGCAGGCCACAGAGATGGAAGCGCCCAGAGAGGCGACGATCTCAACGGGGTTCTCGTAGTCGTTGGCAAGGACGGTGCAGGTCACGACGACATCGTTGCGCAGCTCATCGTCGAAGAGCGGGCGCATCGGACGGTCGATGATGCGGCTGTTGAGGATGCCGCGCTCGGAGGGCTTGCCCTCGCGGCGGTTGAAGCTGCCGGGAATGCGGCCGACGGCGTACATTCTCTCCTCGAACTCGATGGTCAGCGGGAAATAGTCGATGCCGGGCTTGGGATCCGGGGAGCAGGTGACGGTCGTGAGCACGACGGTGTCGCCGTAGCGGCAGATGCACTCGGCGTCGGCCAGCTCTGCGACCTTGCCGGTCTCGACGGTAAAGGGACGGCCGCCGATGGAAGTCTCAAACACATGGTGGTTGGGATACTGTTTTCTGGTGATCATGGTTTATCCTCCTGTCAGAATGAAGTTCCACGGGAGGTTTAGCACTTGAAGCCGCGGCCAAACGCGCGCTCGGCAGCGCCTTCAACTGCTAAACTTCGCTCCCGTGTGCGGGGAAATGCGGGGATGGGGAAATCGTGAAAATGGGCGGACCGCTGGCGGGCCGCCCATTGTTCGTGATTACTTACGGATGCCCAGACGAGCGATGATGGCGCGATAGCGGTTGATGTCCTTCTTGGCCAGGTAGTCGAGCAGGCTGCGGCGCTTGCCGACCATCATGAGAAGGCCGCGGCGGGAGTGATTGTCGTGCTTGTGCTCACGCAGATGCTCGGTCAGCTCGTTGATGCGGGCGGTCAGGATCGCGATCTGGACCTCGGGGGAACCGGTGTCGCCCTCATGGGTCGCATACTCGGCGATGATAGCGGTTTTCTTTTCCTTCTGGATCATGGGAATACTCCACCTTTCAAAATATTATCCAACGGCTAAGTCCGGGCGGGCGGAATGCTCCTTCCGGAGCGGTCTCCCAGAACTGAGCGCGTGGATGTACCGGCAAAATTACCAGCCGTAATATCGTAGCATAGAATGACGGAAAAGTAAAGGATTATTTTTTGTCCGCGTCGCTTTTCTGCGGGATCCCGGCGCTTTCCGGCGCGCGGAAATCCAGCGTGATGGAGGCAAGCTCTGTCTGCAGCGGGTGATAGTGCACACCGGCGGCGTCCAGCATGCGCTTTGAGGCACGGATGTTGGCCGTTTCGGCGTATTTGTCGGAAAAATAGATGATCTCCCGGATGCCGCTCTGGATGATGGCCTTGGCACACTCATTGCATGGGAACAGGGCCACATACAGTCGCGCGCCGCGCAGCACGCGGCCGCCTGCGTTCAGAATGGCGTTCAGCTCCGCATGGACGACATAGGGATACTTTGTCTCCGCACCCTCGCGCTCCCACGGAAAGACGTCGTCGCTGCAGCTGCAGGGCAGACCGTTATAACCGGTGGAGAGGATGATGTTGTCCGGCGAGACGATGCAGGCGCCGACCTGCGTGTTCGGGTCCTTGCTGCGGCGGGCGGCCAGCAGGGCGACGCCCATGAAATACTCATCCCAGGAAATGTAGTCGGTTCGTTTCATCGCGGCTCCTTTCGGACGGGTCAGGCGAGAAAGCGCAGGGCCTTCACGCCGGTCAGGGCGAGCGTCACGAGCAGACCGGCAATAAGCACGCCGGCATAGATGGCGGGCAGGGCGCGCTTCAGCCGCATCTCCATCAGCGCGGCGACGAGGGCGCCGGTCCAGGCGCCGGTGCCGGGCAGGGGAATGGCGACAAGGATGCACAGACCGACCAGCTCGGATTTGCGCACACGGCTGCTCTTGCGGTCGGCGCGGCGCTCCAGCGAAACGGCAAGACGGCCGAGGCGGGGATAGCGCTTCATCCAGTGCAGGATCTTCCGCACGAACAGCAGCAGGAACGGGACGGGCAGCATATTGCCCAGTGCGCTTGCGGCGAAGGCCAGCCAGGGATCCAGTCCCTGCGAAATGCCATAGGGGATGCCGCCGCGCAGCTCCACGACCGGCAGCAGCGAAATGAGAAACGTCATCACGCATTTGCCAAGGACGGTGCCGAACAGCCAATCGATCATCGTTTCAGCTCACCTTTCAGAAATGTATCCTCAGTATAGCATACGACGCGCCCGATTGCAAGAAGAATGCCTGACGGAAGTCAGGCATTGGCTGTTACGGCAGCGCATGGACGAGGATGCCGATGTTGCGCCGGTAAATTTCGTCGAACTGGGAAAGCGGCAGCGGATTCGTGCCGAGACCGGCCTCGATCGTATAGCCGGGGCGGCGGAAGTCCTGCAGGAACCAGTCCTTATAGCCCGCAAAACCCGAGGCGAACGGCGTGTCCTCCAGCCGGTAGCCGCTGACCCGCGCCAGCCGTTCACCGAGCTCCTGCGCACCGGGCGGCGCATAGTCCTGAAAGCGCCAGTAGATCTCTTCTCCCTGCGTGTGATAGGACAGCGTGACGTCCGGCCGGATGGTCTGGGTCAGAGCTGCCATAGCAGCCGTTTCCGGCTGGTCGAGCGGCGAGGCCCCGACATAGTCCCGAGGGGCCGGGCCGGTGAAGCCGAGTGCGAATTTGTTTGTGCGCGCCTGCTCCCAGCCTGCGGGGTAGTTCAGATTGAGGTCCGTCCCCGTCAGATTCGCCTTCCAGCCGCCCGGGAACGGAATTTCCGGGAAGCCTGCCGCGATGCGCTGCGCTGCCTGATACTGTTGGCTGCCCGGCCGGATGGCCCCCGTGACGAGGTCGACGCCGTCCGGGTTCACCATTGGCACGAGCCACAGCGTTGTGCGCCGCCAGAGCTGCTGGGCATCCATGCCGAGGATGCGCCCCTCCGTCGCCACGGCATAGGCGTATTGCTCCAGAAACAGCAGCAGGACCGGTGTTGTGATCCACTCGTTCGCATGGTGGCTGGCGTTATAGAGCGCACAGCGCGGCCCCTGCCCGATGCGCAGGGCTGTGACGGGCCTGCCCCACGCCGTCCGGGCAATGCATTTCTGTGACAGGAACGGATAGCGCACGAGAAGTCCCTGCACGCAGATCTGCAGCAGCTCCGATGAAAACGGGACGTCCGCCGGCACGACGGGGAAGCCGTAGGGCACGTTCAGATATTGCCCCGGGATGAGCAGATTTGGGTTCTGGTTCGGATTGGCCGTCAGCATGGCGCGGACGGATGTGCCGCGCGCCGTGGCGATGCGGTAATAGGTGTCGCCGGGCTTGACCATATAGCGTTCATAGCCCAGCAGCAGCGGCGTGAGCCGCTGCATGGTCAGAATATCCTCCTGCCCGGACGGATACAGGCCCTCGCGCCGCTGGAATTCCTCCAGATCGGCGGCACCCGCCCGCTGCAGGGCAAGCTCGGTCAAGCGCATAGAAAATTCCCCCTCCGGGACATATCTATGCCGGAGGGGGAACATTCATGTGCAGCTTGTCAAAATAAGCTCCTTCGAACCTTCTCTCCGAAACTTTCGGCCGGGCGGTATTTTCGACAGTCCGGCAGTTGCTTCAGGAGTTCTCTTCCGGGGCCTCGGGAGTTTCGTTGTCCGCAAAGTCCTCTTCTTCCGCAGCGGTTTCGGTTTCCGGCTCCGTCTCGGGCTTGGCCTCGGGTTCGGCTTCGTCCTCAGGCTGCTCGCCGGCAAGCTTGGTCTTCGCGGCTTCCAGCTCCTGACGCAGGCGGTTGATGCGGCGGAACGACTGGGAGATGCGCTCACACAGCGGGTCGTACTCGGCGTCATCCGGCTCTTCATCCGTGACGTAGTCCTTGTAGTAGACCTTACCAAGCTGCGTGTAGCAGCGGCGGATCTTGTCCTGCTCCGCCAGAATGGCAAACTTCTTCTTGGAGATCAGCGCGACGAGACGCGCGGTCTGGGCTGCGCCGGCCGCAACGTGGACGGCCTTGCACTTCAGGGTTTCCATGGTTTCCTTCATAAAAGATCACTCCTTTGATTCGTCGGGTTCAATGGATTCTTCGGTTTTCCCGGATGCTTCGTCCTCCGGCTCAGATGCTGCATCTTCCGGTTCGGCGGTCTCCTCCGGCTGCGTCTCTGCGGCCGTGGCAGCGGCGGCTTCGGCGGCTGCCACGCGGTTGACCTGCATCTTCGCGGGATCGTGTCTGACAAAGATGGCCTGATACAGCAGGATGCCGAGCGACAGCAGCATGGTCACGGCTGCGAGCAGCTGGCTGACACGGACCGGGCCGAGCCACAGGCTGTCCGTGCGCAGGCCCTCGATGACCATGCGCCCTGCGCCGTACCATGCGAGATATGCAAGGAACATCTGACCGTCGAATTTGCGCTTCTTTGACAGGAAGTGCAGCACGACAAAGCCGGTCAGGTTCCAGACGGACTCATAGAGGAACGTCGGGTGGAAATACTGCAGCGCACCGTTCTCAACCAGGCCCATGCGAAGGAAGCAGGTCGTCACGCCGCCGTGGGCCTCTCGGTTGAAGAAGTTGCCCCAGCGGCCGATGGCCTGCCCGAGCAGCAGACCGATGCCGGTCAGGTCAAGGCAGGGAAAAATTTTGAGCTTCCGAACACGGGTATAGATCAGCATGCCGAGCACCGCGCCGATGACGCCGCCGTAGATGGCAAGACCGCCGCTGCGGATGTCGAGGAAGCGATACCACGGGATGCCGGGGCCGAAGAACTGGTCCCACTCGAAGATGACATAGTACAGGCGCGCGCCGACGATGGCGGACGGCAGGCAGATGAGCACGAGATTGAGAATGTCGTCCTGCGTGACGCCGAACTGCTTTGCCCGGCGCAGGCAGTACGTCACGGCGAGCAGCACGCCGATGGCGATGATGACGCCGTAGAATTTGATCTCGAAGTTTGTTCCCGGGATGCAGAAGCCGTCGGGCGGATTAATGCCCTCAATGCCGAGCCCGGGGAAGCTGATGGGACTGGTTAAGAAGATGTTCATGCGGATTCCTCACTTTCATTGGGAAGAATGATGCTGAGCGCGGCGCGCTCCGGGCGGATGACCTGCCGGATGAATTGCAGCACGTCCTCGGGCGTGACGGAAGCGTAGGCCTCCGGGAAGGAGAAGTAATCCACGCCGTCGAAGTGGTAGGCACACATACGGTAGCACACACTTTCAAAGCTGTCAAGGTCGCGGGTGCGGCGGCCGAGCGACGAACGGATGAGCCGGTCAAACAGCGCGCGGTCAAAGCCCGCGCGGGACAGGCGCTGCGCCTCGTCCAGAATGGCGCGGAGCACGGCGTCCGGGTCGCGGCTGTCGCCGCCCGCGCTGAACAGGCAGGCATCGCGCACGCTCTCATATCCGGCGGAAAAGTCCGAATTGATGAGGCCCTCGTCATACAGGCGCGTGTAGAGCGCCGAGGATTCTCCTACGAGAATTTCGGCAGCCAGATCGCCGATGATCTCGCGGCGCATGGACTCCAGACCGCGGGCGGGCGGCTCACATTTGAAGCCGAGGCAGAACGTCGGCATGGCGATCTCCATATGCCGGACCGTGCGCTTTGTCGGGCAGGTCATGGCCTCGGCCGGGCCGTAGTCCCGCACGGGGACCGGCTCTGCATGGGCGTTTGCGGACTCCGCACGGGCGATCTCCTCCACCAGCGCAGGGTCGACATCGCCCGTTACGCAGAGCATGAGATTTGCGGGCGCGTAGAATGCCGCATGGCAGTCCTGCAGGACCTGCGGGGTGATCTCACCGATGGATTCGACCGTTCCGGCGATCGGAACGCGGATGGGGTGATGCGCGAACATCGCGCCGAACAGGTCCTCATAGGCGCGGGAGTCTGCGCTGTCTTCATACATGCGGATCTCCTGGGCGATGATGCCGCGCTCCTTTTCTACGCTCTCGGCCGGGAACCACGGCGTGAGCACCATGCGCAGCAGAATACGGAGATTTTCGGCGAACTGCTCGGTGCAGTCGAAATAATAGGCCGTCATGGCATAGCCGGTGAAGGCGTTCGGATAGCCGCCGTGGGCCGCGAAGAGGTTCATCGCGTTGTCCTCCGGCAGATCGAACATCTTGTGCTCCAGATAGTGCGCCACGCCATCCGGCGTGCGGCAGGGGATGCCGCCGCGCGTGAAGGACGTGTCGACGGAGCCGTAGTCCACGCCGAGGAAGGCGTAGCTGCGGGCAAAGCCGGGTTTCGGGACGACGCGGAGGAGCAGGCCGTTTTCAAGCCGCTGCTCCCAGTAGCGCTCGCCGAGGCGCGGGAATTCATGCAGTGTCATGCTTCGTCTCCCTTCAGGAAATAGATCGTGTCCGTGGTGATGCGCCGGGCTGCGCGCACGACATCTTCGACCGTCAGGGCGGGGAGCTTCTGCAGCATGGTCTCGGGGTCGTCGCACGGCTCGATGGACATGCCGATATACCAGTCGTCGAGCGCGGCGGGCGTGTCCAGCCCGGCGCGGACAGCGGAGATCAGCGAGCGGCGGGCGGATTCCAGCTCCTCCGGTGTGATCTCGCCGCGGCGGCAGGCGTCCAGCTCGGCCAGAATGGCGTCGCGTGCCGTTTCATACTGATCAAACGAGATACCGGACGACACGATCATCAGACCCTTGAACTTCTCAACGGCGGATGAGGCATAGTAGCACAGTGAGCGCTTTTCGCGGACATTCACGAACAGCTTGCTCGTCACGCCGCTGCCGTAGACGGAGTTGAGCAGCACGAGGGCGGGATAGTCCGGGTCGGAGGCAGTGATGCCGGTGCGCATGCCGATGACGAGCTTACCCTGCGTGACATCCATGGACTCCGTAACCTCGCGCACGGTCTTCGCGCTTCGGCGCACGACCGTCGGCGGGGGAGAGACGGGGTCACGCTCCAGTCCGTCAAACAGCGGACGGAACAGGGCGGCGGCCTCCTGCGGCGTGCGGCGGCCTGCGTAGAACAGCATGATGGGAGCGGTGCGCAGCACCGTGCGCCAGTGCGCCGTCAGGGCCTCCGGCGTGATCGCGGCGACGTCCTCAGCATAGCCGAGGCGGGGAATGCTGGCGGCTTCGCCCTCGCACATGATCCGGCGCATGCGCATGGCGGCGTAGACGCGCTTGTCGTTCTGCGCGGACTCGATGGCGTGGATCAGGTTCTGCTTTTCGCTTTCAACATAGCGGGCGTTCAGCAGGCCGTTTTCCAGCGCGGGATGGAACAGAATATCGCGGAAAAAATCCACCATCGGGGCAAAGACGGCCTCGCCCGCCGGGAGGAAGGCCTCTTCAATAAAATCAGCGTAAAAGCCGGTCAGCTTCGTTTCGCCGCGCAGGCGGACGAGTGTGCCGAGCGTTGCGCCGTACAGCTCGTCAAGGCGCATCGAGATGGCGCGCATATCCGGCCAGCGCTCCGAGCCGCGCAGCAGCACACTTGGCAGCAGGGCATCGAGCGGGGCGGCGGCCCGTGTGTGCGGGCGCATCAGGTTGAAGCTAAAGCAGCCGGACTTGAATTTCTCGGTCTGCACGGCCAGCAGGGTAACGCCTGCGGCCAGCTCGATCGTTTCGATCATGGGCATTCATCCTTTTTCAGCATGTTTGCCTTTATTATACACGTTTTTCCCGGAAATGAAAGAGCCGCAAAAAGATTTCGCTTGTTATTCCGGGCGGAATCCTGTAGAATAGGGAGAAGTGATTTGTATTTATGGAGGGATGAACATGGAGCAGTGGCTTGAAGTGACCATCCGAACGGCATCCGGCGGCATCGATCTTCTGTGCGCCGAGCTGACGGAGGCCGGGTTTGACAGCTTCGTCATCGATGACAGCGAACAGTTCCGCCAGTTCCTCGACGGCGCGCGCGCCTATTGGGATTATGTGGATGAAAAGCTTGCCGCGCGGATGCGCGACCTGTCGCAGGTGCGCCTGTACCTGCCTGAGGAGACTGCGGAGGCTCAGCTTGCAGAGCTGCGCGCCCTGCTCGCGGAGCTGCCCGGCCGCTATCCGGCCTGTGAATTCGGCCCGCTGACGCTGGCGCTCGACCGCATCCCGGACGAGGACTGGGCCAATTCCTGGAAACAGAACTACCGCCCCCTGCCAGTGGGTGAGCGCCTGCTCGTTGTTCCGCAGTGGATGACGGTCGACGACCTGCAGGGCCGTCTGCCCGTGATCCTCGATCTCGGCCTGACGTTCGGCACGGGCGAGCATGCCTCGACGCAGCTTTGCATGCGCGCGCTCGAGTCGCTCCTCCACGGCGGAGAGCGCGTGGCAGACCTCGGCAGCGGCAGCGGCATCCTTTCCGTCAGCGCCCTGCGGCTCGGCGCGGCAAGCGCCGTCGGCGTCGACATCGACCCGAGCGCGGAGCATATCGCCGCGGCGAATGCGGCGCAGAACGGCTTCGGCCCGGACCGCTTCACGGCGCGGACGGGCGACGTCGTCGAGGATGCGGATTTTCTGCAGGCGCTGGCGGGCGACGGCTTTGACATCGTGTGCGCCAACATCGTGGCCGATGTCATCATCCGTCTTGCGCCCGTTGTGCCGAAGCTCATGCGGCCGGATGCGGCGTTCGTCTGCAGCGGCATCCTCACGACGCGGGAGGACGACGTGCGCGCGGCGCTTGCTGCCGCCGGGCTGGAGATCGTCCATGCGGCGCACGAGGGTGAATGGTGCGGCCTGACGGCGCGCCTGGGGGCGCGCTGAGATGCCCCGCCTTTCCTATCGCAGGCGCCTGATGCTGCGCAAGCTCCTGCGCGTGCTCGGCATCGTGCTGGCGGCGGCCATCGTCATCGGCGCGGCGCTGCTGCTGTACCTTGAGCCTTATGTCACCTATGACCGCGACGGCGCGCACCTCTCCCTGAAGAAAAACGCGCAGGATCCGGACGGCACGGGCGCGACGGCGGCGCTGCCGGAGGTCTCGGATGCGCAGATCGTCTATGACGAGGCGCAGCCCGGCTCGGACCGGATCGCCGACCTCGGCGGCGTGTATGTCACGACGCAGATGCTGCGCGACCCCGAGGCCGTGCGCGCGGCACTCGAGCAGCAGGGGGCCTGCGCCGTTCTGCTGCAGCTCAAGAGCACGTTTGGCAATTTTTACTATTCCAGCTCCATCGACGGCGCGGAGCTGGCGGACGTCGATACGGCGGCCGTGGATTCCCTCATCGACTGGCTCAGCCAGCACGGCTATTACCTCATTGCGGAGGTCCCGGCCTTCTGCGACACGGCGTTTGCGCTGGCCAATTCCGCTGCGGCCCTCCCGCTTTCGAGCGGCGCGCTGTGGATGGACTCCAACGGCTGCTACTGGCTCGACCCCGCGAGCGAGACCGTGATGATCTACCTCAAGCAGATCGCGCGTGAGCTTTCGAGCCGCGGCTTCCGCGAGGTCGTGTTCTCGGACTTCCGTTTCCCGGCGAGCAACAGCATCTCCTATCATTCCGAAAAGTCCGGCGCGGAGCTGACGCAGGACGCGGCGCAGGAGCTGACGACGTTCTTCTCCGGGAGCAATCTCATGATCTCGTTTGAGACGGACGACACGGCCTTCCCGGCCGATGTCTGCACGGGCCGCCTGTATATCCGCGATGTGGACGGCTCAAAAATCGAAAAATTCGCGCAGGCCTATGGCGGCGCGGAAAATCTGACAGAGCTCGTGTTCCTGGTCAACTCAAAGGACACGCGCTTCGACGAGCGCGCCGTGCTGCGGCCGCTGCTGAATTCCTGAGGAGGGACGAGAATGCGAAGAACAGACCGGGAGATCACGGACCGGCAGGAGCTGCTGGACGTCATGGCGCGCTGTGACGTCTGCCGCCTTGCCCTGAATGACGAAAGCGGCTATCCCTATGTCGTGCCGCTGAATTTCGGTATGGAGGAGCGGGACGGTACGCTGTATCTGCTGTTCCACGGCGCGCTGACCGGAACGAAATATGACCGCATGGAGCGGGACCCGCGCGCGACGTTCGAAATGGACTGCGGCCACATGCTCTGCACCGATGAAGCGAAGGGCATGTGCACCATGGCCTATGAGAGCGTCATCGGCCGGGGGCGGCTCGAGCCGGTCCCGGAGGCGGAGCGCGAGGCTGCGCTGCAGTGCCTGATGGCGCACTACGGCCGCCCGGACTTTGCCTTTGACCGTGCGTCCGTGGCGCACACGCGGGTATTCCGTCTTGCGGTCGAGTCCATGACGGGCAAGCGACGCAAAAGGAAATAAGAAACACATTGGCCTGCCGCCATCGCGGCAGGCCGTTTTGATAACCATATTCCATTTCATAATGGCTCCGGCAGGGGAATATACTCTCCCATAAGAATACAACGAGGTGGGAGAATGGAACATATCGTCAATCAGATCATCCTAACCGGAAATCTCGCCGGTGCTCCGCGCTATTCCCATGAAAACCACGGCCGCCGGTTTTATGCTTTCCCGCTCGAGGTCGAGCGCCTGTCCGGCACGACGGACACGCTGCCGGTGCTCGCGCCGCTGGAGCTTCTGGAGCAGACGCCCGCGGCAGGCGGGGATACGCTGTGTGTGACGGGGCAGATCCGCTCCTATAACAACCGCGAGCCGGAGGGGCGGCGGCTCGTGATCTCCGTGCTGGCCGAGACGATGACGCTCTGCAGCGCGGCGCACGACAACCGCGCCGAGCTGCTCGGGACCATCTGCCGCGCGCCGGTCTATCGCCGCACACCGCTCGGGCGGGAGATCTGCGACGTGATGCTCGCGGTGAACCGGCCCTATCGCCGTGCGGACTATCTGCCCTGCATCCTCTGGGGCCGCACGGCGCAGGAGGCGGCGGAGCTGCCGGTCGGCACGCAGTTGGCGCTGACCGGGCGGCTGCAGAGCCGGGAGTATATCAAAATGCTCGGCACCACGGCCGAGCGGCGGACGGCTTATGAAATTTCTGCGATCTCGGCGGAGCCGGTCCGGGAATAACCAGGAATAAAAAATGCAGCGGCCGGGGAGGCGCACTCCGTAGGGATGTGCGCCTCCGTTATATTCGCCTGACGGCGAGTGATATTGTCCTTCGGACAGTGAAATGATGCTTTGCATCGTGATATTGCCTGCGGCAGTTTGAGCGGCGAATAGAATATCACAAAAGCCGTGCGGCTTTTATATCACGTTCCGAAAAGGAAAATATCACTCCGGGCAAGGCCCGGAATATCACTTTTTTGTCCATAGGCACAATGAGCATCGGATCATACAAAAAGAAGGCAGCACAAATTTTGTACTACCTTCTTCCTTACTAAGCCTCTCTTAAGAGAATAGCTCCGGCCGCATGTTGATTTGGATTCTCAGATCGGCTCGTCCATCAGACGGTCGAATTCTGCCGCGACGCGGTCGAATTCTTCCTCGGGGATGTCGAGCAGATCGAAATCGGTGTCGTTGCGCTGATAGCCGTAGAGATAGACGTCGTCGGAATCGTCCAGGGCCTCCAGTGCGATATATTCCTTGCCGTCGAGCTCGAACGTGCCCATCATGCCGCAGTCGAACGTAACGCCGTCGTCAAATTCCAGCGTGATGATCTCGTCCTCGCCGTACTGTGCGCGCTTGTCTTCCATGTCAATGACCTCCGTTTTGTTGGTAGCTTCAGTATACACGCTTTTTATTCCGCATGCAAGTCCAAAAATTGCCGATAAGCCGTCGGCAGGCCGATCTCGTGCTGCAGCGCGTTCTCATCCGCCCAGGTGAACTGCGGCGCTTCCGCCGCACACGTCAGCCAGACGCCGCGTAGGTCCCACTGTACATGCGTGAAGATGTGCGTCCGTTCGGCCGTTTTCAGGATACCGGTCGGATGCACGCCCCACTGCTCCGCCTGCCGGAGCGCCTCCGCCGTTTCCAGCTTGCCGGGCACGTCCGGCAGCTGCCACAGCCCTGCCAGCAGGCCGCGGGACGGACGTTTGCAGACGGCGAGCCGGTCGCCGCACTGCAGCACGAAAACGGTGCGCTTCTCGATGCGGCGGGGCTTCTTCGGCGGCTTTGTCGGGAACTGCAGCTCCGCCCCCTGCGCGTGGGCTTCGCAGAGCGCACGCAGCGGGCAGGCGTCGCACTGCGGTGCGCCGTTCGGCAGGCAGACGGTCGCGCCCAGCTCCATGAGTGCCTGCGTGAAATCGCCGCAGTGTCCTGCTGGATAGATTGCGCTCAGCGCTTCTCCGATGCGCCGCCGCACGCGCACGTCGGCCGGAGAGTCGGCACAGGCCGTCAGCCGCAGGATCACGCGCAGAACGTTGCCGTCCACGGCGGCAGCGGGCGCCTCAAAACAGATGGAGGCGATGGCCCCGGCGGTATAGTCGCCGATACCGGGCAGGGCGCGGATGGCGGAAAGCTCCCGCGGGAACTCGCCGCCGTGCTGCTCCATGACGCACTGCGCCGCCTTCTGCAGGTTGCGCACACGGGAATAGTAGCCGAGGCCCTCCCAGAGCTTCAGCAGCACGTCCTCGGGCGCGCTTGCCAGCGCAGCGATATCCGGCAGACGCTCGAGAAAGCGGAGATAATAGCCGCGGACGGCTTCGACGCGCGTCTGCTGCAGCATGATCTCCGAGAGCCAGACGTGATACGGCTCACGGTCGCGCCGCCATGGCAGGTCGCGGCGGTGTTCCGCAAACCACGGCAGCAGCAGGACGGGCAGCTGCTCAAGCATGTTCTTTTCCTCCTTAAAACACAATGGTCCTGCAGCGAATGAACTGCAGGACCATTTGTTATCAGACTGTCAAAAAAGCCTCGCAGAGTTTGCGCCCGCAGGCGCAAAGAAAATGGAAATCAATTTCTCCGGCGGCGTGTACGTCGGAGAAAATACCGCTCGGCTCGCAAACGTGCGAAGGGCGCGCCCTTCGTGCGCTGCAGCGAGCCGCAGCCCCGTTCAAACGAGAGCCCAGTGAAACGGGTCTCGTTTGAGAGCTTGTCAAAAATACTTTTTTGACAAGCTCTTGTTATTTCGTTTCCTGCTTGCCGCTTTCGGCGGCGGAGGAGCGGCGGGCGGAGCGTCTGCGCCTGCGGCGGCGTGCGGCAGACGGACGCGCGGCCAGTGTGTCATATTTCTGCGCGGCCTCGCTGTTGCCCTCATAGACAAGACGGCTGGCGCGCTGCGTGCCGCCGGGCTCGTCGCTGATGCGGATGCGGACCAGATAGCGCCCGTGCTCCGGGCACTCGGCCATCGCCATATAGCGGTGGCCCTGCTGCGAGATCCAGCGGCCGTTGCGCATGCTCTTGCCGCATTTCGGACAGTGGTTCTCGCGGCTTGTCATGGCTTCTATGGCGGCCTCACGGGTCGCGTAGCCATGGAAGACAGAACGGCTGATGCAGCCTGCGGGCGGATCGCCGTGGAAGCCGTCCGCATGGCTCTGCAGGGCCTGCTTATATTCTGCAATGCCGCGCGGCAGGTCCAGACGGCTGCAGATGATGGCCGTGTGGTAGGCATCACCGAGCGCGTCGTGCGCCGGGCGCGACGGCTCGATGCCAAGCAGCTCCATGGCGGTCGAGAGGGCCTTCTGAGTGTTGCCACAGCCGGTCTGCGCATTGAAGATCATCTGCGCATTGTACCACTGCGTGATCCAGTCCGGCTCGCCGTCGTGCAGCAGGATATTGTCCTCCAGCACCGTGATGTCGTCAAAGCCCCACGTCAGGAAGATGCAGGGGCCGCCGATCCAGTCACGGAAGCGCTCGAGCGCCTCGGGGAAGGAAAGACCCTCCTCGCGCAGGCGGGCGTCGCGCAGTCCTGTGAGCTTGGAGACGCGGCTGTTGAGCTTTTTATAGTATTTGGGGCGCACCAACACCTGAAATTCATCGGCGATCTTGCCGGTCTCGAGCAGGCGCACTGCGCCGATCTGAATGATCTCCCCGTGGATCTGCACCGGCAGCACCTTCTGCGCCGCATAGGAGCCGGGCCACGGCTGATTCCACTCCATGTCCAGAACGATATACTGCATGGATATTCCTCCGCCTTCTGATTCACAATCAACTTAAATCATATCATACTTTTCTCAGCACCGCAACAACACTTTTTGCGCTGCGGCATAGAATGGAAAAAAAGAAGAAAGCCAAAGCAGACTGTCAGAAAACCTGCCCGGACGAACGTTTCGGAGGAGCGGCAAAATTGCAAAATCAAACTACAAAATTTTGCTTTGAATTTTTTTGGCGGAAAAGTCTGAGAGGTTTTTGACAAGAGGAAAAGGAGAACTGTTTATGCCGTTTTTATTTCTGAGTCCCTCCACGCAGGCGGGCAATCCCTATGTGACGGAGGGAAACGAGCGCCTGTGGATGAACCGTATCGCCGACCGGATGGAACCGTATCTGCGCGCCTCCGGCATCAACGTCACCCGCAACGACCCGGAGGGGACGGTCGGCACGTCTATCCGCGCCTCGAACGCCGGAAACTATGATTTCCATCTTGCTCTGCACAGCAACGCCGCGCCGCCGCAGTCGGCCGGGACCGTGCGCGGCATCGACCTCTATTATTATCCCGGCAGCACGGACGGCCTGCGGATGGCTAATATCCTGGCGGATAATCTGCGCGAGATCTATCCGCTGCCGCAGAGAGTGCGGCCGCTGGCCTCGACGTCCATCACGGAGATCCGCCGCGTGCGTGCCCCGTCCGTGCTGGCGGAGCTGGGCTATCATGACAACCGCGCCGATGCCGAATGGATCGAAAACAATCTCGAGGCCATTGCGCGCAGTCTGACCCTGTCCGTGACGGAGTATTTCGGCGTGCCGTTCCTCTCGCCGCGGCCGGAGCGGGAGGGGGTCGTGTCCGTGAACAGTGGGAATCTTCTGCTGCGCGGCGCTCCGGCCACAACGGCCCGCATTCTCGCGCGCATGCCGAACGGCGCGCCGGTGCGTATCCTCAATTCCTATGACGACTGGTCCGTCGTGGATTATGACGGCCTGCTCGGCTGGGCGAAAAGCGAGTATCTGCGGCCGCTTCCGTGACATTGCGACAAAAAGCCCGCCGTGCCCAAAAATAAGACAGCTTTTCCGCTGTGCCTGAAATTGCGGCACGGCGGAATTTCTGTCTATTGTGCGGAAAAGACGGGCATCTTATAATAAGGCTACAAATTCGATAGAAACGACGGAGGAACTGAGCATGTATTATTCCAGTGGTAATTATGAAGCGTTTGCCCGCCCGCAGAAGCCGCAGGGCGTTGACGAAAAAGCCGCATATCTCATCGGCTCCGGCCTTGCCGCTCTGGCGGCTGCCTGCTATCTTGTCCGAGATGGTCAGATGGCCGGTGAGCGGATCCATATTCTGGAGAAGGACCCGATCCCCGGTGGCGCGTGCGACGGCTATCAGTATACCGACATCGGCTATGTCATGCGCGGCGGCCGCGAGATGGACAACCATTTCGAGTGCATGTGGGACCTGTTCCGCTCCATCCCGTCCATTGAGACGGAGGGCGTAAGCGTGCTGGATGAGTATTACTGGCTCAACAAGGCAGATCCGAACTACTCGCTCTGCCGTGCCACGGAGAAGCAGGGCCAGGATGCCCATACCGACAAGAAGTTCGGCCTGTCCGACAAGGCCGCAATGGAGATCATGAAGCTGTTCTTCACACCGGATGAGGAGCTCTACAACAAGCGCATCGACGAGATATTCGACCACGAGGTGCTCGATTCGAACTTCTGGCTCTACTGGCGCACGATGTTCGCCTTTGAAAACTGGCACTCCGCGCTGGAGATGAAGCTGTATCTTAAGCGCTTCATCCATCATGTCGGCGGCCTGCCCGATTTTACGGCTCTGCGCTTCACGCGCTACAATCAGTACGAGTCCATGATCCTGCCGATGGTGCATTATCTGCAGGAGCACGGTGTGGACTTCCAATACAACACGAAGGTCGTCAATGTGGAGTTTGACATCCGGAACGGCCGCAAGGCGGCACGCCGCATCGTTCTGCAGCGCGAGGGCAGGGGGGATGCCATCGACCTGACGGACAACGACCTTGTTTTCATCACGAACGGCGGCTGCGTCGAGAACTCCGCCTACGGCAGCCAGAATGAGCCCGCGGCCTTCAACAAGACCATCCGCGAGGGCGGCGGCTGGGATATGTGGCGCAAGATTGCGGCACAGGATCCGTCGTTTGGCCATCCGGATAAGTTCTGCAGCGATCCGGAGCAGTCGAACTGGATGAGCGCGACCGTTACGACGCTCGACCGCAGGATCGTGCCGTATATCGAGAAGATCTGCAAGCGCGACCCGTTCTCCGGCAAGGTCGTTACGGGCGGCATCGTCACGGCCCGCGATTCCGGCTGGCTTCTCAGTTGGACGATCAATCGCCAGCCGCAGTTCCGCAATCAGCCGAAGGACCAGCTCGTCATCTGGGTCTACGGGCTGTTCTCGGACAAGCCGGGCGACTTCGTTAAGAAGACCATGCGCGAGTGCACTGGCAAGGAGATCTGCATGGAGTGGCTGTATCACCTCGGCGTGCCGGTCGCCGAGATCGCGGATCTCGCAGAGCATAGCGCAAAGACCGTCCCTGTTATGATGCCGTATATCACCGCGTTTTTCATGCCGCGTGAAAAGGGCGACCGCCCGAACATCGTTCCGGACGGAGCCGTGAACTTCGCCTTCCTCGGTCAGTTTGCCGAGACGGCCCGCGATACGATCTTCACGACGGAGTATTCCATCCGCACCGGTATGGAGGCCGTCTACAGTCTGCTCGACATCGACCGCGGTGTGCCGGAGGTCTGGGGCAGCACCTATGACGTGCGCGACCTCGTGAACGCCAGTGTTGCCCTGCGCGACGGCCGCAAGATCACGGACATGGACCTTGGCGTAGTCGAAAAGCTGGCTCTGAAGGAGCTGCTGAAGAAGGTACGCGGCACGGATGTTGAGAAGCTGCTCGCCGAGCACGGCGCGATCTGAGGCGGGATACAATAATATATAGGAAGCAATTCAGCGCCGCACGGTCGCCCGGGCGGCGCTTTTATGTGAAAAACAAAGAAAATTCGCAAATGCCCCCTGACATTTTTGCGCAAAATGTGGTATGATATCCATAGAATGGCAGAAAACAGGAAGGAGTGAGCGAAATGCTGGAGCCTGGTCAGACCATACTGTACGGAACGGAGGGGATCTGCACGATCGAGGCGATCGAAACGCTGCGGATCGGGGGAAAGCGCAGCAAATACTACGTTCTGCGCCCGGTGTATCGCACGCGCGCGACGATCTATGTCCCGACGGACAACGAGCTGCTGTGCAGCCGGATGCGGCCCGTTCTGTCCGAGCCGGAGATCGAGAGCCTGCTTCAGTCCGCAGCGGGCGAAAGCATCTCCTGGATCGATGACCCGAACGAGCGCAAGCAGGTGTTTGCCCAGATCCTGTCCGGCGGCGACCGCAGGCGGGTCCTGCACCTGATCCGGATGCTCTATGTACGCCGCCGCGAGCTGCAGAAAAACGGCAAGCATCTGCGCATTGCCGACGAGCAGACCCTGCGCGACGCGGAAAAGCTCCTGAACGACGAGTTTGCCCATGTTCTGCACATCCCGCAGCAGGACGTCCCGGATTACATCCGCAGCCGGATGGAGCGGGAGGCCTGAGGCGGCGCGACCCACAACGAATCAACAGGAGGAATCATCATGGAAAAAGTCTACACGGAAAAGGCACCTGCGGCCATCGGCCCGTATTCTCAGGCAATGAAGGCAGGCGGCCTGCTGTTCACGTCCGGCCAGATCCCCATTGATCCTGCGACGGGCGCCGTGGCGGGGGAGGACATTACGGCGCAGACCGAGCAGGTCATGCAGAATCTCGGCGCAGTTCTCGAGGCGGCCGGAACGTCGTTCCAGCGGACGGTCAAGACGCTCTGCTTCCTGCAGACGATGGACGACTTCGCTGCGTTCAACGAGGTCTATGCCCGCTATTTCACGGAGAAGCCCGCACGCAGCTGCGTCGCCGTGCGCACGCTCCCGAAGGGCGTCCTCGTCGAGGTCGAGGCGATCGCGGAGCTGTAAGGCACGGCTAAGAGAGGGGAAAGATCGTGTATTGCAGATCATGCGGCTGTAAATTGGAGCCGGAAGCACGTTTCTGCCGCAGCTGTGGGGCACCGGCCCCGGAGCCGCTGCCGGTCCAGCCGGTCGTGCAGATTCTGACACCCGAACAGCCGGCCGAACAGACGGCACGGAAACCTTCCGGCGGATGGGGAAAATTCTTCTTCGGTCTGCTTGCCGGTGTGTTGTGCTGTGCGATCGCAGCCGGCGTATTTGCGCTGTGCCGGAAGGGCGGCGCGGAGACCAAATTGGAGGGCAGCGGCTTCGACTCTCCGGAGGCGGCTATGCAGGCCTATCTCGACGGGCTGCTCAACGGAGATGCAGAGAAAGCGATCTCCAGCTTTGCCATTGAGACCTTTACTGCGCATTTCGATTGGAAGACCTATGCCGAGCGACGCAGTATGTATCTGCCGAATTCCTACAGCCCGGACTGGTTTGGTGCGGAGCAGGTGAATCTCGCCGTTCGTTTCCGCGATGCAGCGGGAGCACTTTATACGCAGTATCGCCTGATCGCTTTGGCGGACACCCCCTATGACATGCAGGATGGAATTGACGCTGTGCACTTCGATTCAACGAATGATCTGGAAAACTTCACCCGCGAGTTTGCGGACGATGACATCCGGTCAAACATGCACGTCGAGGAAATCGTGTGCGCCGAGGAGTATCCGGATGCGGATTTCCAGGAACGTTACGCGAGCGAGGCAAATACCAAAAACCGCGAGGGACTTCGGAAAGAGTGCGGCGCGGATGAGCTGTGCACGGTGTTTGCGTCCGTAAGCTTCGACGGGGAACAGTATTGGTTCGCCATGGAGACGGCTTGCTATGACGGCGTCTGGTATAACCTCTCTCTGAACGGGAATGGCGGTGCACTGCTTGGATTTCCGGCATACGGTATCGGCATCGTCGAGTAGATCAACAGAAATCGGGGCGGCTGCAGGCCTCTGCGGCCGCCTGTTTCGGCCTCTTGCAGGGAAATCCTGAAAATCTCCGTTTTTCACAAAATAATCTGAAAAAAATTATGAAAAAAACCGAAAAAAGGCTTGACATTCACGGCTGCGTGGATTACAATATAAGGGCGCGCGTTGAGGGATGCTCTGCGCACGCACTGCGATGATGCGGGAGATTGCGCCGATGGCGGTAACTTCCGCGGAGTATGTCCGGTCATCGGGCGGCTGAGGCACTTTGTGTGCGTGGCGTATATCGCCGCACATGAGGCACGGCCGGCGAACGTCGGCCTTTTTTCATGGCTGCGGAGTGATACGCACGGTTAAGCGTACAGCAAAAGCGCTTCGACCGTACCCAGCAAACCAGAGAACTGAGTACGTTTCAAGGAGGAAACAACAACATGGCAAACGAAATGATCAGAATTCGCCTGAAGGCCTATGATCATCAGCTCATCGACTCCACTGCGGAGAAGATCGTCGAGTCGGCAAAGCGCAACGGCGCGACCGTCTCCGGCCCGATCCCCCTTCCCACGAAGAAGGAAGTCGTCACCATCCTTCGCGCTGTTCACAAGTATAAAGATTCCCGTGAGCAGTTCGAGCGCAGAACCCATAAGAGACTGATCGATATCCTCAATCCGAATGCGAAGTGCATCGAAGCTCTGCAGGGCCTCGACCTTCCGGCCGGCGTTGAGATTGAGATAAAGCTGTAATCCCGCTCCGGGATACAGCGAGCCCCGACCGCCCGAGGTGGTCCCGGGTCATGTTGGCAGACCAATGGCTGCCCAATGGTCAAGTCTTCCAACCAATAACCTAAAAAGGAGTAAACAACATGCAGAAAGCAATCATCGGCAAGAAAGTGGGCATGACCCAGATCTTCGATGAGAACGGCCATGTGATCCCTGTTACGGTCATCGAAGCAGGCCCGTGCGTCGTCGCTCAGAAGAAGACGATCGAGAATGACGGCTATGTTTCCGTGCAGCTGGCTTACGGCGAGGTCGCCGAGAAGAAGCTCAGCAAGCCGGAGCTGGGTCATCTCAAGAAGGCTGGCATCTCTGCCAGAAAGCACCTGAAGGAATTCAAGCTTGACAATGCTGCTGAGCTCGAGG
Organism: Faecousia sp.; assembly: GCF_048519415.1. Classification (NCBI taxonomy): domain Bacteria; kingdom Bacillati; phylum Bacillota; class Clostridia; order Eubacteriales; family Oscillospiraceae; genus Faecousia; species Faecousia sp. The sequence goes on from NZ_DBFZUT010000022.1 coordinate 43,264, forward strand.
TCGGCGCCGAGATCAAGGTCGACACCTTTGCTGCTGGCGATCACGTTGACGTGACCGGCATCTCCAAGGGCCACGGCTATCAGGGCGTCATCAAGAGATGGAACGCACAGCGCACCCCGACGACCCACGGCGGCGGCCCGGTCCACCGTCATGCAGGTTCCATGGGCTCCTCCTCCGATCCTTCCCGTATCTTCAAGGGTAAGATCGGCGCAGGCCAGATGGGCGTTGAGCAGGTCACCGTGCAGAACCTTGACGTCGTCAAGGTCGACGCGGACCTGAACATGCTCGTCATCCGCGGCGCGATCCCCGGCCCGAAGGGCGGCCTTGTGTACGTCAAGAGCACTGTCAAGAAGATCAAGGAGACGCACGGCGAGGCTGGCGTCAGCAAGAACCCGCAGAAGGCTTCCGCTCGTAACCCGCAGAAGGCTTCCGCGAGAGGCTAAGGAAAGGAGCTAAATCACCATGCTTAAGACCAATGTTTACGACATGAACGGCAAGCAGGTCGGCGAGGTTGAGCTTTCCGAGGCTGTGTTCGGCATCGAGCCCAACGAGTCCGTCGTCCACGACGTCGTCAAGAATCATCTGGCCAACTGCCGTCAGGGCACGCAGTCCGCACTGACCCGCGCTGAGGTCTCCGGCGGCGGCAAGAAGCCCTGGAAGCAGAAGGGCACCGGCCACGCCCGCCAGGGCAGCACCCGCGCCCCGCAGTGGACGCACGGCGGCATCGTCTTTGCCCCGAAGCCCCGCGATTACAGCTACACGCTCAACAAGAAGGTCCGCCGTCTGGCTCTGAAGTCCGTTCTGAGCGCCAAGGCTCAGTCCGCTGACATCGTCGTCATCGACGAGATCAAGATGGACGAGATCAAGACCAAGAAGTTCGCCGGTTTCCTGAGCGCAGTCAACGCCGACTGCAAGGCTCTGGTCGTGACCGCTGAGGCCAACGAGAACGTCGTCCTCTCCGCCCGCAACCTGCCCGGCGTCCAGACCACCTTTGCCAACCTCGTCAATGTGTACGACATCCTCAATGCGAAGAAGCTCGTGCTCGACAAGGCTGCGCTTGCGAAGATTGAGGAGGTGTTCGCATGAAGACCGCATACGATATCATCATTCGCCCGGTCATCACCGAGCAGTCCATGGAAGCCACTGAACTGAAGAAGTATGTCTTCCTGGTCGCGGAGAGCGCCAACAAGACCGAGATCAAGAAGGCTGTTTCCGAGATCTTCGGCGTGAAGGTCGAGAAGGTCACCACCATCCGCATGGATGGCAAGCTGAAGCGCCAGGGCAGATATCCCGCCGGCCGTACCGCCAGCTACAAGAAGGCTGTCGTCAAGCTGACCGCCGATTCCAAGACCATCGAGTTCTTCGAGGGTATGGTCTAATCCATCTCATAAAGGAGTGTAACGCAAAATGGCGATTAAAACGTATAAGCCTTATACCCCGGCCCGCCGCGGCATGACCGTGTCTGCTTTCGACGGCGTCGATAAGAAGGCAAAGCCCGAGCGTAGCCTGCTTGAGACCCTGAAGAAGAATTCCGGTCGCAACAGCTACGGCAGAATCACCGTCCGCCATCGCGGCGGCGGCAACAAGCGCAAGTACCGCGTGATCGACTTCCGTCGCGATAAGCTGGATATGCCCGCTGTCGTGCAGCGCCTGGAGTACGATCCGAACCGCAGCGCGTTCATCGCGCTGGTCAAGTACGAGGACGGCGAGCTGCGCTATGTGCTCGCACCGGTCGGCCTGAAGGCCGGCGACACCATCCTCGCCTCCGCCGCTGCGGATATCAAGCCGGGCAACTGCCTGCCGCTTGCCAACATCCCCGTCGGCACCATCATCCACAACATCGAGCTGCAGCCCGGCTACGGCGCTCAGCTTGTCCGCTCCGCCGGCGTCGCTGCACAGCTGCTGGCGAAGGAAGGCGAGCTCGCTCAGGTTCGCCTGCCCTCCGGTGAGGTCCGCTACGTCCGCATGAACTGCACGGCGTGCATCGGCCAGGTCGGCAACATCGACCACGGCAACGTGCACATCGGCAAGGCCGGCCGCAAGCGTCACATGGGCATCCGCCCGACCGTCCGCGGCTCCGTCATGAACCCGAACGATCACCCGCACGGCGGCGGCGAAGGCCGCGCACCTGTTGGCCGTCCCGGCCCCGTCACTCCGTGGGGCAAGCCTGCAATGGGCCTGAAGACCCGCAAGGCGAAGAACCCGACCAACAAGTTCATCATCAAGCGCCGCAACGGTAAGTAAGGAGGAAATGAAACATGAGCAGAAGTATTAAGAAAGGCCCGTTTGTTGCTCCTGAACTCTACAAGCGCGTGGAAGAGCTTAACAAAACCGGTGAGAAGAAAGTTCTGAAGACCTGGTCGAGATCCTCTACCATCTTCCCCTCCTTCGTCGGTCATACGATTGCTGTCCATGACGGCCGCAAGCACGTTCCCGTCTATGTGACAGAAGACATGGTTGGTCATAAGCTGGGCGAGTTCGTTCCCACGAGAACGTTCCGCGGTCATTCCGGCTCCAAGACCTCCAATTCTAAGTAAGGAGGAGAAAACATGGAAGCGAAAGCTCATCTGAAATACCTGCGTATTTCCCCGCGCAAGGTCTCGATCCTGTGCGACATCATCCGCGGCAAGGATGCCAAGACTGCCTGCGTCTATCTGATGCAGACGCCCAAGGCTGCTTCCGAGCCGATGCTCAAGCTCCTCAAGAGTGCGATCGCCAATGCTGAGAATAACAACGGCATGGACGTCGACAAGCTGGTCGTTACCACTGCTGTCGCGAACCCCGGCCCGATCCTCAAGCGCGGCAGAGCCACTGCCAGAGGCAGATACAGCCGCATTCTCAAGAGAACCACGCATATCACCATCGGTGTGAGCGAGAAGGCTTAAGGAGGTTACTATGGGACAGAAAGTTAATCCCCACGGATTGCGCGTTGGCGTGATCAAGGACTGGGACTCTCGTTGGTATGCCCGTAACGACAAGGTCGGCGACCTTCTCGTTGAGGACTACAACATCCGTAAGGATCTCAAGAAGAGACTCTATTCCGCCGGCATTGCGAAGATCGAGATCGAGCGCAGCAATGCCCGCGTTAAGATCAACCTGCACTGCTCCCGTCCGGGCGTCGTCATCGGCAAGGGCGGCCAGGAGATCGAAAAGCTCCGTCTGGAGCTCGAGCAGAAGCTCGGCAAGGCCGTTTCTCTGAACATCGTCGAGATCCGCAGCCCGGACCTCAACGCCCAGCTCGTGGCTGAGAACATCGCCGCGCAGCTCGAGAAGCGCATTTCCTTCCGCCGCGCCATGAAGCAGGCGATGCAGCGTGCGACCCGTCTGGGCGCAAAGGGCATCAAGTGCGCCTGCGGCGGCCGTCTGGGCGGCGCCGAGATCGCCCGCAGCGAGTCCTATCATGAGGGCACCATCCCCCTGCAGACTCTGCGCGCGGACATCGACTACGGCTTCGCTGAGGCCAACACCACTTACGGCAAGATCGGCTGCAAGGTCTGGATCTACAAGGGCGAAGTCCTGAACTCCACGCTCCGTCAGACCGCTCCCGAGGCTCCGCGCCGTGAGCGCCGCAACAATGACCGTCGCCGCGATGATCGCCGTGGCGGTGACCGCCGCGGTTCCGGCAGACCCTATGGGGATCGCCGCCGCGATGATCGCAGGGAAGGAGGCAACCGCTGATGTTAATGCCCAAGAGAACAAAGTTCCGCAAGGTTCAGCGCGGCCGTATGAAGGGCGCTGCCTCCCGCGGCAATAAGGTTTCCTACGGTGAGTTCGGCATCCAGGCCATGGAGCCCGGCTGGATCACCGGCAACCAGATCGAGGCGGCCCGTATCGCCATGACCCGTTACACCAAGCGTAGCGGCCAGGTCTGGATCAAGATTTTCCCCGACAAGCCTGTTTCCAAGAAGGCGCTCGGCGTCCGTATGGGCTCCGGCAAGGGCGCTCCGGAATACTGGGTTGCAGTCGTCAAGGCGCAGAAGGTCATGTTCGAGATCGGCGGCGTGTCCGAGGAAGATGCCCGCGAGGCTCTCCGTCTGGCACAGCACAAGCTGCCCATCAAGACCAAGATCATCGCCCGTGAAGATGCAGTATCTGAGAATGGTGGTGAATAATGATGAAGGCAAAAGAACTGAGAGCGATGTCCGTCGCTGATCTGGAGGCGAAGGCTGCCGATCTGAAGAAGGATCTGTTCTTCCTGCGGATGCAGCACGCGACCAACCAGCTCGATAACCCCGTCAAAATCGCTGCTGTCAAGAAAGACATTGCCCGCATCAAGACTATTATTCGTGAGAAAGAGACCGCAATCTGAGGAGGTAAGCAATTATGAGTGAAACTACAAGAGCTTTCCGCAAAACCAGAGTTGGTCAGGTCGTCTCCGATAAGATGGACAAGACCATCGTGGTTGCAATTGAGGACAGCGTACAGCACAAGCTGTATAAGAAGATCGTGAAGAGAACCTACAAGCTGAAGGCGCACGACGAGAACAACGAGTGCGGCGTCGGCGATACCGTGAAGGTGATGGAGTGCCGCCCCCTGTCCAAGGACAAGAGATGGCGTCTCGTTGAAATCATCAAGAAGGCTGAGTAAGGAGGTCGACAACTTATGATCCAGCAGGAATCTTATCTGAAGGTTGCCGACAACACCGGCGCAAAGGAGATCAAGTGCATCCGTGTGCTTGGCGGCTCCAAGCGTAAGTTCGGCAACATCGGCGACGTCATCGTCGCTTCCGTCCGTAAGGCTACCCCGGGCGGCACCGTGAAGAAGGGCGAAGTCGTTCGCGCTGTCATCGTGCGTACCTGCAAGGGCGTTCGCCGCGCCGACGGCACCTATGTCCGTTTCGACGAGAACGCTGCCGTCCTGATCAAGGACGACAAGAATCCCCGCGGCACCCGTATTTTTGGGCCGGTCGCCAGAGAGCTTCGTGACAAGGAATACATGAAGATCCTCTCTCTGGCCCCGGAAGTCATTTAATGGGGGGACCAGTCAATGAACATTAAGAAGAACGATACCGTCATTGTCCTTTCCGGCAAGTCCAAGGGCAAGAAGGGCAAGGTGCTCACCGCCATGCCCAAGGAGAACAAGCTGCTCGTCGAGGGCGTCAACGTGGCTACCTGCCATGTCAAGGCCCGCAAGCAGAACGAGACCAGCGGCATCATCAAGCGTGAGATCCCCATTCGTGCGGATAAGGTCCAGCTCTACTGCAGCACCTGCAAGAAGGGCGTTCGCGTCGGCTTCAAGCTCGACGGCGACAAGAAGGTCCGCGTCTGCAAGAAGTGCGGCAAGGAAATCTGAGGAGGAGGGACGAGATTATGGCTAGACTGAAAGTGAAGTATACCGAAGAAATCGCTCCCGCTCTCATGAAGAAGTTCCAGTATAAGAGCGTCATGCAGATCCCCCAGATCGCGAAGGTCATTGTGAACGTCGGCTGCGGCGAGAGCAAGAACAACGCGAAGGAGATCGAGGCTATCTGCAAGGATATCGCCACCATCACCGGCCAGAAGCCCATCACGACGAAGGCTCGCAAGTCCGTCGCAAACTTCAAGGTCCGTGAGGGCGAGACCGTCGGTGTGAAGGTCACGCTGCGCGGCGACAAGATGTGGGAATTCCTCGACCGCCTGTTCAACGTGGCTCTGCCCCGTGTCCGCGACTTCCGCGGCATCAACCCCAATGCTTTCGACGGCCGCGGCAACTATGCCATGGGCCTGAAGGAGCAGCTCATCTTCCCCGAAATCGAGTATGACAAGGTCGACAAGATCCGCGGCATGGACATCTGCATCTGCACCACCGCGACGACCGACGAGGAAGCCAAGGAACTGCTGACCATGGTCGGCGCTCCGTTCCACGCTTAATTGGGAGGAAGAACACAATGGCTAGAAAAGCAATGATCCTGAAGCAGCAGGCTGGAAACAAGTTCTCCACCCGCCGCTACAACCGCTGCAAGATCTGCGGCAGACCCCATGCCTACCTCCGCGACTACGGCGTTTGCCGTATCTGCTTCCGTGAGCTCGCCTACAAAGGCGAGATTCCCGGCGTCAAGAAGGCAAGCTGGTAATTTTTCATTCCCGCGCGTGTGCGCGAATACGCATCCTTGCGTGATTCAAATGGAAAACAGGCATCAGAAGTCAGGGGAACATGGAGCCGCTTGCGGCTCACATTCCTCTGATACTCTGACGTCTTAACGGGTTCAGCCCGTAACTTCTAAAGGAGGTCAATCACATGCAAATCACCGATCCCGTTGCAGATATGCTCACCCGAATCCGGAATGCGAACTCTGCAAAGCACGAAACTGTGGATGTCCCCGCTTCCAACCTCAAGAAGGACATTGCCAAGATCCTGCTCGACGAGGGCTATATCAAGGCATACTCCGTTGAGGAGGACGGCAAGCAGGGCGTGATCCACATCACCCTGAAGTACCTGGGCAACAAGGAGAAGGTCATTTCCGGTCTTCGCCGCGTCTCCAAGCCGGGCCTGCGTATCTACGCCGGCGCTGCGGAGCTGCCGAAGGTTCTCAAGGGCCTTGGCATCGCCATCATTTCCACTTCCAAGGGCGTCATGACCGATAAGGCTGCTCGCGCAGCACATATCGGCGGCGAAGTCCTTGCGTTCGTCTGGTAAGGAGGTAACATTATGTCCAGAATCGGCAAAATGCCTATCACTGTACCGGCAGGCGTTGAAGTGACCATCGCGGACGGCAATCTCGTCACCGTCAAGGGCCCGAAGGGTACTCTGACCAGCAAATTCCATCATGATATGATCATCAAGCAGGAGGGCGCTGTTCTGACCGTCTCCCGCCCGGATGAGGAGCACGAGCACAAGAGCCTGCATGGCCTGACCCGCACGCTGCTGCACAACATGATCGTCGGCGTCGAGAAGGGTTACACGAAGGAGCTTGAGGTCAATGGTGTCGGCTACCGTGCACAGAAGCAGGGCAAGCAGCTCATCATGAACCTTGGCTACTCCCATCCTGTTGTTGTCGATGAGATCGACGGCATCACCATCGACGTTCCTGCCCAGAACAAGATCGTCATCAGCGGCATCGACAAGCAGAAGGTCGGCCAGTTCGCTGCTGAGGTCCGCGGCAAGAGACCGCCTGAGCCTTACAAGGGCAAGGGCATCAAGTATACGACCGAGGTTCTTCGCCATAAGGAAGGCAAGACCGGCGGTAAGAAATAACAGGAGGTGTGCGTAAATGATTAAGAAGACCGATAAGAAGGCCATGCGCCTGAAGCGCCATGTTCGCGTTCGCGGCAAGATCTCCGGCACACCGTGCAGACCCCGCCTGAATGTTTTCAGAAGCAACGCCAACATCTATGCGCAGATCATTGATGATGTCAATGGAGCCACTCTGGTTTCCGCTTCTACCGTGGAGAAGGAGTTTGAGGGTGCGACCGGCAACTGCGAAGCTGCCAAGAAGGTCGGCCTGCTCCTCGCCGAGCGTGCGAAGGCCAAGGAGATCGAGGAAGTCGTTTTTGACCGCGGCGGCTATGTCTACCACGGTCGTGTAGCGGCACTCGCCGAAGGCGCGCGCGAGGGCGGCCTCAAATTCTAAGAGGAGGAACGAGAAATGGCTTATAACAGAGCGTCCGAAAAGGACAATGCTCCCGAGATGATTGAGCGCGTCGTCTACCTGAACCGTGTTTCCAAGACGGTCAAGGGCGGCCGCGTTATGAAGTTCTCTGCTCTCGTCGTCGTCGGCGACGGCAAGGGCACCGTGGGCTATGGCCTGGGCAAGGCAGCCGAGGTTTCCGAGGCGATCCTGAAGGGCATTGCCAACGCGAAGAAGAACCTGCAGAAGGTCGTTCTCGCGGAGACCACGATCCCCCACGAAGTCATCGGCATCTTTGGCGCCGGTAAGGTCCTGCTGAAGCCGGCTCCTGTCGGTACCGGCGTTCTGGCCGGCGGCGCTGTCCGTGCTGTTATGGAAGCTGCCGGTATCAGCAACATTCGCGCCAAGTGCCTGCGCTCCAACAACCCGCAGAACGTTGTCAAGGCAACGATGCAGGGCCTGCTGAGCCTGCGTGGACCGGAAGAGGTCGCTCGCATCCGCGGCAAGAGCGTCGAAGAAATCGTTGGTTAAGGAGGATACGGACATGGCACAGTTAAAGATCAAGCTGGTCAAGAGCATCAGCGGTCGTATCCAGAAGCACATTGCGACGGCTGAGTCCCTCGGCCTGCGCAAGATCGGCCAGGAGACCATCCAGCCCGATAACGAACAGACCCGCGGCAAGATCGCCAAGATCGGCTATCTTCTCGAGGTCACCGAAGTAGAATAAGGAGGAGACAAGAATGGAGTTACATGAACTTGCTCCCATCGCGGGTTCTACCCAGGTTGGCAAGCGCAAGGGTCGCGGCACCGGCACCGGCAACGGCAAGACGGCTGGTCGCGGTCACAAGGGTCAGAAGGCCCGTTCCGGCGGTAAGATCCGTGTCGGCTTCGAAGGCGGCCAGATGCCTCTGGCGAGACGCATCCCGAAGCGTGGTTTCAATAACATCTTTGCAAAGCCGCTGACGGCCGTGAACCTCGGCCAGCTCAACGTCTTTGAGGACGGTGCAGTGGTCGACGCCGCTGCCCTGACGGAGAAGGGCATCATCCGTGACTGCAAGTACGGCCTGAAGGTCCTCTCCAATGGCAATCTCACTAAGAAGCTCACTGTGAAAGCAGCAGCGTTTTCCGGATCTGCCAAAACGAAAATCGAAGAGGCAGGTGGAAAGGCTGAGGTGGTGTAAGTGCTTACTACCATCCGCAATGCCTGGAAGATCCCTGAGCTGCGCAGAAAGCTCCTCTTCACGCTCGTGATCATCCTTCTGTACCGCATCGGCAACGTCATTCCCGTTCCCGGTGTCAACGTGCAGCAGATGTCCCTGATGTTCAGCCAGCAGCTGAGCAACACCATCTTCGGCCTGTTCGATATGATGTCCGGCTCTGCCTTCTCGCAGGCCACCATCTTCGCACTGTCGATCCAGCCGTATATCAACGCATCCATCATCATTCAGCTTCTTACCATCGCCATTCCTGCTCTCGAGCGCCTGAGCAAAGAGGGCGGCGAAGAGGGCAAGAAGATGATCACGAAGATCACGCGTTATACCACGGTCGGCCTGGGCGTCCTGATGGGCTTTGCCTATTATATCATGCTCAGCAACTACAACAGCCAGTACAGCAACATGCTCCTTACGAGCACCGGCTTCCTGACTGCTCTCGTCATCATCCTGACCTTCACGGCCGGCTCCACGTTGGTCATGTGGCTGGGTGATCAGATCTCCGAGCACGGCATCGGCAACGGCATCTCTATGATCCTGTTCGCCAACATCATCGCCCGCATCCCGTCCGGCATCATCCTGCCGATCTTCAACAACCTGAAGTCCAACTTCGGCGGCTTCTGGTACTGGGCTCTGCTGCTGATCGTCGCCATGCTCGCGATCATCGCCTTCATCGTTTTCGTTTCCCAGGCTGAGCGCCGTATCCCGGTCCAGTACGCCAAGCGCGTTGTCGGCCGTAAGGTCTATGGTGGCCAGAACACGCATCTGCCCATCAAGGTCAACATGTCCGGCGTTATGCCCATCATCTTTGCACAGTCCATCGCGAGCCTGCCCGCCACCATCTGCGCGTTCGGCGGCTGGACGAGCAACTGGGCTTACAAGCATATGTTCACGAGCACCAGCGTGATCTACACGATCATCTATCTGCTCCTGATCGTGGGCTTCAGCTACTTCTATGCGACCATTCAGTACAATCCTGTTGAAGTGGCCAACAACCTGAAGAAAAACGGCGGTTTCATCCCCGGCTTCCGTCCGGGCCGTCCGACCGCTGACTTCATCCGCAAGGTCATCAACAAGATCACCCTCTTCGGCGCGATCTACCTCGGTGTTATCGCGGTCCTGCCGGTCCTTCTCGGCACGATCATGAGCAACACGAGATTCTCCTTCGGCGGCACGTCCATCATCATCGTGGTCAGCGTTGCTCTGGAGACCGTCGCAGCCATCGAGGCGCAGATGCTGATGCGCAACTACTCCGGCTTCCTTGAGAAATAACAGGAGGCTGGACATGAGACTGATCCTGCTGGGAGCTCCCGGCGCGGGGAAGGGCACGCAGGCAGAGATCCTGTCCAAGCGGCTCGGGATCCCGACCATTTCCACCGGGAACATCCTCCGAGAAGCAATCCGGAATCGCACGGAGACCGGTCTCAAAGCGAAGGCATTTATGGACCAGGGCAATCTGGTTCCGGACGAGGTCATCATCGGCATCGTCCGGGACCGCCTGGCCGAGCCGGATTGTGCAAACGGGTATATCCTCGACGGTATGCCCCGCACGATCCCGCAGGCCGAGGCCCTTGTGAATGCCGGCATTGAGATCGACTGTGTGATCTCCATTGAAATTGACGACGCTGTGATCGAGCAGCGGATGACCGGCCGCCGCGTCTGCGGCAGCTGCGGCTCCAGCTACCATGTCACGGCGAATCCGCCCAAAATTGAGGGCATCTGTAATGCGTGCGGCTCCGAGCTGGTCACGCGGCCGGATGACGTGCCGGAAACGGTGCGCAGCCGTCTGGCCGTTTACCACAAGGAGACCGAGGCGCTCAAGGGCTTCTATGAAAAGCTCGGCAAGCTCCGGCTTATCGAGGGAAATCAGCCCATCGAGGATGCTACTCGTGATATTCTGGCGGCATTGGGTGTATCAAAATGATCCCTATTAAAAATGAACGTGAGATCGCAGTGATGCGCAGGGCCTGTAAAATTACCGCGGCAGCCCGTGCTCTGGCAGGGGAAATGGTAAGACCCGGCGTGACCACAAAGGCGATCGACAAAGCTGTCCACGATTTCATCGTGTCACAAGGTGCAACACCGTCCTTCTTGCACTACTCCGGCTACCCCGCGAGCGTCTGTATTTCCGTGAACAATACCGTCATTCACGGCATTCCGGACGGCCGCGTGCTGCAGGAGGGTGACATTGTCTCCGTCGATGTCGGAGCCAAATGGCAGGGATTCCATGGGGACTGCGCCGCAACCTATGCCTGCGGGAAGATCTCTCCCGAAGCGCAGAGGCTTATTGATGTCACGAAGCAGAGCTTTTTCGAGGGCGTGAAATTCGCGCGCCAGGGATGCCGGATCTCGGATATCGGGCATGCCGTGCAGACCTATGCCGAATCGTTCGGCTGCGGAGTCGTCCGCGACTTCGTCGGCCACGGTGTCGGTGAGCATCTGCACGAGGAGCCTGAGGTCCCGAACTATGGCAAGCCCGGCAGAGGCCCCAGACTGATCCGCGGTATGGTGATCGCCATCGAGCCGATGATCAACGCCGGTACCTTCGAGGTGCGGGTGCTGAAGGACGGCTGGACGACCGTCACCGCCGACGGAAGCCTGTCGGCCCACTACGAAAATACTGTGCTCATTACCGACGGCGAGCCGGAAATTCTCACCGTCGCCGAGGGACTCTAAGCATGGAACTATCCAAATCGGATGTGGTGCTCTCCCTTGCCGGTCGTGATCAGGGAATGCTGTTCTTTGTGGTTGACACAGACGGTGTGTACGTTTCCCTGGTCAACGGGAAGGAGAGAAAGCTGGAAAATCCCAAGCGGAAGAAGGCCAAACATGTCCGCAAAGTCCTTCGGCCAGATTCGACCGTCGCAGCGAAGCTCATCGCAGGCGACAAACTGCTCAACAGCGAATTACGAAGGGAACTGGCCGTACTCGGCCGGGAATTCAACGTTTCAACCAAGGAGGGTTCAGAAACTTGGCAAAAGACGACGTAATCGAACTTGAGGGCATCGTGACTGATGCACTGCCGAATGCAATGTTCAAAGTCAATATTGGCGGCGGGCATACGATTCTGGCACACATTTCCGGCAAGCTCAGAATGAACTATATCAAGATCTTGCCCGGTGACAAGGTAACTGTTCAGATGTCTCCGTATGATCTGACTCAGGGTCGGATCACCTGGAGAAGCAAGTAAACAAGAGACATTGTTCTCATATGGAGGTTAAACAGTATGAAGGTTAGACCGTCCGTGAAGCCCATGTGCGAAAAATGTAAGATTATCAAGCGCAAGGGTCGCGTCATGGTAATTTGCGAAAATCCCAAGCATAAGCAGAGACAAGGTTAATAGGAGGTGCTCGAGAGTATATGGCACGTATTGCTGGTATTGACCTGCCCCGCGAAAAGAGAGTCGAGATCGCTCTGACTTATATTTTCGGTATTGGCAGAAAAAGCGCGAACGACATTCTGAAGCTGGCCAATGTGAACCCTGACACCCGTGTGAAGGATCTCACCGAGGATCAGGAGGCTGCGCTGCGTGATGTCATCGATAAGAACTACACCATCGAGGGCGACCTCCGCCGTGAAGTTGCTCTGAACATCAAGCGCCTGACGGAAATTGGCTGCTACCGCGGCATGCGCCACAGAAGAGGCCTGCCGGTCAGAGGTCAGCGCACCAAGACCAACGCGCGCACCCGCAAGGGCCCGAAGAAGACCATTGCGAATAAGAAGAAGTAAGGAGGGAACTGAATAATGGCTAAGGCTACTGCTAAGAAAGTTGTCAAGCGCCGCCGCGAGCGCAAAAATGTTGAGAAGGGCGCCGTTCATATTCGTTCCTCCTTCAACAACACCATGGTGACCATCACCGATCTGCAGGGCAACGCCCTTTCCTGGGCCTCCTCCGGCGGACTCGGCTTCCGTGGCTCCCGTAAGTCCACGCCCTATGCCGCACAGATGTGCGCCGAGACTGCCGCCAAGGCAGCCATGGAGCATGGCCTGAAGACCGTCGAGGTCTACGTCAAGGGCCCGGGCCAAGGTCGTGAGGCTGCCATCCGCGCACTGCAGTCCGCGGGTCTGGAAGTTGTCATGATCAAGGACGTCACCCCCATTCCCCACAATGGCTGCCGTCCGCCCAAGAGACGTCGCGTCTAATTCGTTAAGGAGGAAATCATAGAATGGCGAAAAATACTCAGCCCGTTCTGAAGCGTTGCAGAACGCTTGGCGTTTCTCCTGCCGTCATGGGTTATTCCAAGACTTCCAATAAGAATCCCGGCGGTCAGAGAAGAGCTAAGAAGTCCGAATATGCTCTGCAGCTCACCGAGAAGCAGAAGGTCAAGTTTGTTTACGGCATCCTGGAGAAGCAGTTCCGGATGTATTATGAGAAGGCTGCCCGCGCTGAGGGCAACACCGGTGAGGTCCTTCTGAGCCTTATCGAGCGCCGTCTCGACAACGTGATCTATCGCCTTGGCTTTGCCGCGACCCGCCGCGAGGCCCGTCAGCTCGTGAACCATGGCCACTACACCGTCAACGGCAAGCGCGTCAACATCCCGTCCTATCTTGTGAAGACGGGCGACGTCATCGCTGTCAGCGAGAAGAGCTGCTCCAACAACCGCTTCAAGAAGCTGAAGGAAGACGACGCTTTCGTCGCCGCTCCGAAGTGGCTTGACCGCGACAAGAACACGCTGTCCGGCAAGGTCCTTGCGCTTCCGGCCAGAGATGATATCGACTTCGAAATCGCCGAGCATCTCATCGTCGAGCTGTACTCCAAGTAACGCTGCACCCTCGTTTATTGGTAAGCTGGATTACGCCGCAAAACCTGTGTTTTGCAGATTCATAAGGAGGGTATCTGTTATATGGTAGAAATTGACAAGCCGCGTATTGAGTGCATCGACTCTCCGGAAGATCCCGCCCATGGCATTTTTATCGTGGAACCGCTCGAGCGGGGCTACGGTACGACTCTGGGCAACTCACTGAGAAGGATTCTGCTTTCCTCTCTGCCTGGTACCGCTGCGACCTCCATCAAGATCGCGGGCGTCCAGCATGAGTTTTCCACAATCCCCGGTGTGAAGGAGGATGTCACTGAGATCGTCCTGAACATCAAGCGTATCATCTTTAAGATGAACTGTGACGGCGTGAAGACGGTTTATATTGATGCCTCCGGCGAGTGCGAAGTCACGGCCGGTGACATCAAGACCGACGACGATGTTGAAATCCTGAATAAGGACCTGCACATCTGCTCGCTCGGACCCGATGCCATGCTGAACATGGAGATCACCATGAGCCGCGGCCGCGGCTATGTTCCGGCTGACCGGAACAAGACGCCGCAGACGCCCATTGGTGTGATCCCGGTCGACTCGCTGTATTCCCCGGTGTATAAGGTCAATTATACGGTCGAGAATACGCGTGTCGGCAACATGACCGATTTCGACAAGCTGACGCTGGAGGTCTGGACGGATTCCACCACGACGGCTAAGGACGCCGTGTCCATCGCCGCCAAGATCCTGACGGAGCATCTGGCCCTGTTCACCGATCTCTCCGAGACGGTCGCCAGCCAGTCGATCGTTCGTGAAAAGGATGTTTCCACCGAGCCGACCGCTCTGAAGCTCACCATCGAAGAGCTTGATCTGTCCGTCCGCAGCTTCAACTGCCTGAAGCGTGCCAACATCAACACCGTCCGCGATCTGATCTCCAGAACGCCGGAAGAGATGATGAAGGTCCGCAACATGGGCAAGAAGTCGCTCGACGAGGTGCAGAACAAGCTGGCCATGATGGGCCTGTCGCTCGCGACGGAGGAAACGCCTACCACAAATAGCTAAGGAATCGGCCCGACCGATCCGCTGTCTTTACCTTTTAAAAGGAGGAAATACGAATGTTTGGAACCCGTAAGCTCGGCAGAACGAGCGATCAGCGCAAGGCGATGCTCCGCCAGCTGACCACCGATCTGCTGGAGAACGGCAAGCTCGAGACGACCTTCTGCCGTGCGAAGGAAGTCCAGCCGGTCGCGGAGAAGATGATCACCCTTGGTAAGAAGGGCGACCTCGCCGCCTACCGTCAGGCTCTGGCCTTCATCACGAAGGAAGATGTCGCGCACAAGGTCTTCAAGGAACTCGCTCCGAAGTATGCCGACCGCAATGGCGGCTACACGAGAGTGACCCGCATCGGCGTTCGCCGCGGCGACGCTGCCGAGATGGCCATCATCGAGCTGGTGTAAGAGAATACCGGTTTACCGCTGCAGAATGCAAGACATCCTGCAGCGGTTTTTCTATGTCCGCGTTTCGGCGATTAACGCTACGTCGTTGTGCACAGTTTTTCACAAGACACATTGTATAAAC